>JAIYCE010000098.1 GCA_027488155.1 Hyphomicrobiales bacterium
ATCGTCAAGAATGATCTGGCCATCGATCATCGCTGAGTCGAAAGCGCCATCGATAAAATCAACCGCGGAGAGAGAGGCTTGATCGGCCGGCAAAGCGCGGAGCTCCTTCATCGATTTATTGCCCTGCGCCGCAACGAATTTTTGATCGTTTGCGATCACTGACGATTTTCCAAAGCGCTCCTTGTTCATATCACGCATCGGCAATTGCTGTGGGCTTTGAGCAATTCCTTTGTGAAAGAGACCAGCTGCCATCGGCGATGTCATCAGCCATGTCACGCTACGTCCACCAGCAGACTGGCCGAAGATCGTGACATTGTTGGGATCACCGCCAAACGTCGCAATATTGTCGCGCACCCATTTCAAAGCTTGGATTTGATCCATGATGCCGTAATTGCCGAAAGGTTCGCCATTTTTGCGCGCTTCATCGACGAGGTCTTGCGGTGCGAAGAAACCCAGACGGCCCAGGCGATAATCGAAAGTGACAACCAGCACGTCTTCGGCAATGAGGCCCTTGGGATAATAATAGGGCTCAGTTGCAGAACCAGTCAGAAGCCCACCGCCGTGAATCCACACCATCACAGGTTTATTCTTGGCGCCCCTGGGTGCGTACACGTTGAGCTTGAGGCAATCCTCGCTGCCGGGAACAAGCTCATTCGTGAGACCGTTAATCAGAGGCTGCATGCAGGCTTCGCCAAACTTGCTGGCATCGCGGACACCTGCCCAAGCCTGAGGCGGTTGCGGCGGCCGCCAACGTAGATCACCAACAGGCGGCGCGGCATACGGGATATTTTTATATATCACCATGCCATCGCGTTCGACTCCTTGCAGCTTCCCGTTCTTGGTTTCGAGAATCGGACGCGGCTCGTAATAGACGTTGTTGGCGTAGGCATTGATGCCGATGAACGAGACGAAGGCTGCGGCAGCGATACGCAGAGTTGACACCTTTTATTCTCCCCGTGGACGGGTGGTTGACCACCCCGAACGACAAACTCATTTCAATGATCAATCCGTCTCAGGAAGGATCGAGGCTTCACAATAGTCGGCGCTCGCAACGCGGCGCGCGACGGTTGCATCGCAAGCTTGCTATCTCACAATGAAGCGAAATTGGTCCATCCAAATTGATTGGATATCCATGTTAACTTATGAACCCGCGCCCAAATTCGTCCAAATGCCATCGCCATCAATCGAAAGCGGAAAGCGGAAAGCGGTTATTCAATGTTTTAATTCAATTACTTAACGCTTTTATATCGGAGGATTCACAGGTTGAACCCCTGCCACGCCGATCTGCCTCAAAACGATCCGCATGACGTGGCTCGATGCTTGCGCGCCATCGCGCGCCTCTGAGATGCAAGGCCACTGTCCAGCTAACTTGACGTTTGCGATTGTGAAGCCTAGCGTGCCTAAGGTTCAGTTCCGTGCCTTATTGGCACGTTAAAGGAGAATTTGTGGTCCCCGAAATTTCTCTGCGTCATCAAATTCACAAAACGCTTTCTTGGCTTTTGATTTTTCCCCTTCTCGCGATTTGGCCCTTTATCTCTGCATTCCCATTGTTTGGGATTTTGGAGGCTACACGTTTCGACCTAAACACGTTTACGAACTGCCTGTTTGCTTTGACGGGATTTTGGGCCGTTTTCGGTCTATCGATCACCGCTTGGTTTATCATGGGCGATCAAGCACGGACTGAAGCGCGATTCTTACTTCAAAAAAGAGCCTTATTGATCGGCGGTTATGTGTTCGTCTGGTCGACCCTTTATATGCTCTTCGCCATATTCAAGAATTGATGAAGATACGTGAAATCACCGCGTCAAAGCTGATGCGACATTGATTCCATCTTCGTAACGATAGAACAGCCACGGCTAAGCGCGCGCTCTGCAAAAAAAAGCCCAGACCGCTTTCGCGGTCGGGGCTTTTTCTCACTTTATTCGCTTAGTTCAAAAAGGAGCTAGTCGCATCAACGCCATGTTTTCCGACTTCATAGCTGGAGAGCGATTTGATCTTCTTCACATCCTTCAACTTGTTCATGTCCACCAAGGTGAAGTTTAGTGAATTGATGCTGCGCGTATAATAAAGATTCCGCGTCAAATCGTTCATCACTGTCCACTCGGTGACTTCTGAAGCCTTGCCCTTGCCACGCGGGCCATCGCCCATGCCAGGACCTTTATCGACCGTCAGATCGTGAGGACGGTCGAAATTATTGATAATGTGTCCGAGCATCAGCACGGCTTCATCAGGTGTCTCAGCCTTCTTGACATAATTGACATAGAAGGCGGCTTTCACAAATCGTCCTGCTGCGGTTTGCGCCGACGGTAAAGCCGACAGCGCAATACCGCCATCGTCGGTCATCGCTTTCAACTTCCCAAACTGCGCCACATTCTGGTCGACATTGCTCATCGTGTAATTGTTTAGATTGGTCAGGTGCCAGGAAAACTCCGGACCATTCGTGAGAGCGCCGACCGGATTGTCGTAAACGACTTTCTTGCCGTTCAGGAATTCTAAAACGATACCATTGCCGGCCTTATCCCAAATGGCATAGTGCAGCGGGAGCGGAACGTTGCCGGAAAATGGAATATTCGGCAGCCAGAAATCCGTCGCTTCGATCGCCGCCTTAGCTTCGGCAACGGTCTTGAAATTGCCGAGCAACCACGCACCGAAATCGGCAGACAATACAATCTTGCTTGGATCGTTACCCATGGGCGGGGTCTTGGAATTGTTTTGCTGATTGCCAGAAAACGACAGGCCCTGATCGTTCATCGCATCGACGAAGATCAGATTTTTTCCATTCGGGACCATCTCGGCAGGAAATGTCATTCCCAGAATCGCGTATTTCGTTTGGAACTTTGCCGCCGGCTTTGAGTCGGGCGTCATGGATTCGATGCTCGTTCCAGCTGGCATATAGGTGAGTGCCGTCGGCGGACGAAAATCATATTCCATCGTGCGCGCCTTATAAGCGAGGCCTTTCGCGTCGATATAAAGCAACGCGGTGCACGCATGTGCCGATGCGATGGGCGCAACCGCGATCGCCATCGTGGCGGCGAGGCAAGGCATCAATTTCAGAAGTTTATTCATAGAAACCACCATCAATCTCGAATGAAGCCGAAACTTATGAGACCGTCGCCGCAAAGCCAATTGCCCAACGGGAATATTCGCATTCAAAAAAAGCGAATCGGTAATTTTGGTTTAGTTACACAAAATGAGCGTCTTACTCGCTATTGGAATGGCCGTACCAGAGGCAGATCGCATTTGCCTTGGCTGGAGGAACCGCTCGGAAAATCCACAAGCTGGCCGTCCATGTAAGGCGATACCTGGTTGGAGGCCCAAGGATTGCTATAGACGTAATGAGCGCGGTTCCGTTGGATGTTCATCGGATAGGAGCCGTACGGCCTGTCATCCAAGGGGTTAATCGTTCATGCGGTTTTTTATTGCGCTCTTGACTGGACTTTTTCTCGCGACAGCCCCCGTTGCCGCTCAGGATCCTTTGCCATCATGGCGACAGACCGGCACTAAGGAGCGCATTCTGACTTTCATAAATCAGGTGACGTCGCCCAAGAGCCGATTTTTTGTGCCACGCGAAGACCGTATCGCGGTGTTCGACAATGATGGCACCCTACTCTTGGAGCAACCCATCTATGTTGAAGTTCTGCAAGTGATCGACCGCCTTAGATCAATAGCCCTCTCACAACCGTCGCTTCGCGACGTGCAGCCTTACAAAGCCGCCCTCGATAATGACATCGCCGCCATCACGGCTATGGGCAGCCCGGCGCTGATCGATCTTGTCGCGAAGACAAATGCAGGCATGAGTCCCGATGAATTTCGGTCCGCGGTTGAAGCATGGTTCAAAACGACGCGTCATCCGCGCTTCGGCAAACCACTGGATCAACTCACCTATCAGCCGATGGTCGAACTCATCCGACTTTTAAAAAACCGTGGCTTCAAAGTTTACATCGTCACAGGGTCCGGCGTCGAATTCGTCCGGGCTTTCTCACAGAAGGCTTATGGCATTCCGCCAGAAAACGTCATTGGATCGACGGGAAAATTATCGGTTACAAGAAACGGAAACACGCTCAATCTGGTACGCGAACCGCACATCGACCGTATCAATGATGGTCCCGGCAAGGTCATCGGCATTAGCGAAACGATTGGTAAAAGGCCCATTCTCGCGTTTGGCAATTCGGATGGCGATTACGAAATGCTGCAATGGACCACGGAAGGCACAGGCGCGCGCCTTGGCGCGTTCGTCCATCATGACGACGCGAAGCGAGAATATCATTATGACCGCAATAGTTCCGTTGGCAGGCTCAATCGCGGACTGGACGACGCGCCGGGCCGTCATTGGCTGATTATCAGCATGGAAAAAGACTGGAAGCGGATCTTCCCGTAATCTTCACGTCTCATCGCGGAACTAGCGAATGTGGATGCAATTCGCTCTCAAGCCGAGATCACATCCAGAAGCCACAAAGGGCTCAAGCAACATGCGCTGAAAACGACAATCGAAACCATGCTCTTTACTTTGCGGAGATATGGAGGCTTTCGTGATGGCAGCAGACGTGTGATTCAACATCAACTGGGCGGGTTCATGGTTGGGATGCGGAACTGGGTGGCGGGGATCGGACTTCTGACATTCGGCATCATGGCAGGAGGGCCGGCCAGCCCTGCTGCTGCGCAAGCCATGAAAGATGTCACGCGGATCATCGCCGCCTTTGGGAAAAGCTGTGTCCAGCCCGCGATCAATATGGAGACCTTTGGCAAGGAGCTCTGGCAAGCACGCGGCCTCATCGTCGTCGATATTCTGGCGGCCGATGGACCCGGCGAGAGCCTTCTCGGTTTCGTTTTCGACACAGACATGGAGCGCTTTAGGGCCACCTTCCCCGAGTTCGCCAAGCCGCAGACTTTCACGTTGAAGAAAGGGTGGACCGCCGTCCGCAGCGCCGACCTGACCCGCTTTGCCAAGGGGAATATGGAAGGATCGCCGATTCCGCGGCCGATCCTCATGTGTCGGGCGACATTGAAGTGATCCGCGCGAGAATCCTTGGCCCGGCGGCTTGCCTTTTGTGCGGGCGCAGACTATTAACCCGGCCTGTCCAAGGCCGCCGCAATGCGGCCTGAACCTTTTTTCCGGCTGACCTTACCTGTTTGCGCAGCGTCCGGGTTGGGCCGAACTCGAGAGAGCGACCGCTATGAAGATCCGTAACTCTTTGAAATCGCTGCGCGAGCGCCACCGCGACAACCAGATCGTGCGTCGTAAGGGCCGCGTTTACATCATTAACAAGACCCAGAAGCGCTTTAAGGCGCGTCAGGGCTGAGGCGGAAGCCTTCCATCGAACCCCGCTCCGGCGGGGTTTTCTTTTGCCAATAAATGTAACATTATAACGTTAAATTTATGCGAGACGATCATGGCATCCCCAAGCGGCGCTGACCCTCATCACGGGCACCATCATCACCACCACCATCACCGGCACCGGCACCCGGTTCAGATCGGTGTCGCGCGTCCGGCCAGCCCCAGCACCTCGCTGCTCTCACTCTCCCTTACGGCGCGCCTCAGCCTTGTTGGGACCCTTCTTATTCTTGTCTGGGTGCTGCTGTTCGGGGCGATGCAATGAGTGAACCCGCAATTTGCTGCGCCGACGTTACGCTGGGCTACGGCCCGCATCCGGCCGTCCACCATCTGGACGGCGATATCGAACGCGGATCGCTCACGGCCATTCTCGGGCCGAATGGTGCAGGAAAATCGACACTTCTGAAGGCGATTGCGGGTGAGTTGAAACCGATCGCGGGCTATTTCGATTTTGGGGCGCGTAAGCCGAGCATCGCCTATCTGCCGCAGATCGCTGAGATTGACCGCAGTTTCCCACTCACCGTGTTCGAATTGCTGGCTCTCGGCCTATGGCGCAAAACCGGACTCTTCGGTGGGCTTTCACAGCAGGACCGTCACGCCATCGAACGCGCGCTTAACGCCGTCGGTCTTATCGGTTTTGAAAACCGTACGCTTGACACGCTATCGGGCGGCCAGATGAGCCGCGTGCTATTTGCGCGAGTGATGCTGCAGGATGCCAAGATTGTTCTGCTCGACGAACCTTTTGCTGCCATCGACACCCGCACCGTCACCGACCTGATGGGTCTCATTGCGCAATGGCATGCTGAGGGGCGCACCATTCTCGCTGTCCTTCATGACGAAGCGCTGGCACGCGCGCATTTTCCCTCAACGCTGCTCCTGGCACGCGAAACGATTGCATGGGGCCCCACCTCTGAAGTCCTCACTGAAGCCAATCTGCGCGCAGCCCGCCGGATGGTGGAGGCGCATGATCCACATGCGCCGGTTTGCGAGGTGGCGTGATGCTTTACGCGCACCTGATTGCTCCTTTCATCGAATTCGATTTCATGCGCCGTGCTCTTGTTGGCGCGTCGGTTCTTGCCCTTTCGGCGGCTCCCATCGGCGTCTTCTTGATGTTGCGCCGGATGAGCCTAGTCGGCGACGCCATGGCCCATGCGATTTTACCCGGGGCCGCGCTTGGCTATCTGATCGCGGGCCTGTCACTCGGAGCAATGACTTTAGGTGGTCTTGTTGCCGGCTTTGCGGTGGCCTTGCTCGCCGGCCTGATCGCACGGATCACACGTTTGCGTGAAGATGCCTCGCTGGCCGCCTTCTATCTGATGTCTTTGGCGCTCGGCGTGACACTCATCTCGGCACGCGGTTCGAACATCGATCTGCTGCATGTGCTGTTCGGATCGGTTCTTGCGCTTGACGATCAGGCGTTGATCCTGATCGGTGGCGTTGCGACTGTCACACTCGTGACGCTTGCGATCATCATCCGGCCCTTGGTGATGGAAAGTATCGATCCTGTCTTTTTGCGCTCGGTCAGCCGCGCGGGCGCACCTGCCCATCTCGCTTTTCTTGCGCTTGCCGTTCTCAATCTCGTCGGCGGGTTCCAAGCGCTCGGTACATTGTTGGCTGTCGGCCTTATGATGCTACCGGCTATCGCGGCCCGTTTTTGGGCCAAAACACTGACAGGCATGATCGTCGTGGCAACATTAATAGGAATTGTCGCGACCTATGCCGGACTTCTGCTGTCCTATCACCTCGGCCTCGCCTCGGGGCCGACGATCATATTGGTTGCTGGCGTTCTGTACCTTTTGTCGATCGTCATCGGCACGCATGGCGGGGTTCTTCTCGCATTGCTGCCGCGCAAACATTTGGAGGCATGACATGGTGCGTTTTTGGATCGCGTTTGTGCTCACCCTCGGTCTTTCGCCTGCCATGGCGCAGGAGAAACTGCCCGTCGTTGCGAGCTTCTCGATTCTGGGTGACCTCGTCCAGCAAATCGGCGGCGACCGCGTCGCGGTAACAACCATCGTTGGACCCAATGCGGATGCGCACGGCTATCAGCCGAAACCGGGCGATGCCAAAGCCGTTGCCGCGGCACGCATCCTGTTCGCTAATGGGCTCGGCTTCGACAATTGGATGCAGCGTTTGCAAAAATCATCCGGTAGCAAAGCGCCAATGATCGTTGTGAGCACTGGCATCGTTCCGCTCAAAAGTCAGGGAAAAGCGCATTCAGGCCACGATCACGGCGCGATTGATCCACATGCTTGGCATGACGCCGCGAGCCTGCAACGCTATGCGGCCAATATTCGCGACGCGCTGGTGACAGCCGACCCGGCTGGACGCGCCTATTTCGACGCGCGGCTTGCGAACTATGATACAGCGCTCAAGGCCCTCGACGCGGAGATCAAGGCTGCCATTGCTGCAATCCCCGCCGACCGCCGCAAAATCGTGACCGCACACGATGCCTTTGGCTATTTCGGGCGGGCCTATGGCATCGTTTTCCTTGCCCCACAGGGCGTTTCCACCGAAACCCAACCCTCGGCCCAGGACATCGCCCGGATCATCCGTTTCATCCGCGAGACCAAGGCCCCCGCTGTCTTTATCGAAACCATAGCGGACCCCCGCCAGATGGAGCGGATCGCGCAGGAATCGGGCGCGCGGATCGGCGGCAAGCTCTATTCGGACGCTTTGTCCCCGCCCAATGGCCCCGCGGGGACTACCATCGAGATGATCAGAACCAATATAAGGGAATTGAACAAGGCGCTGGCCCCACAAAGTTGAGGTCGCCCTCTGGAGTAAACCATGTCCGACAAGATCCCCGTGACCGTTCTGACCGGCTATCTCGGCGCTGGAAAGACCACCCTACTCAACCGCATCCTGACCGAGGAACACGGCAAGAAATACGCCGTCATCGTCAATGAATTCGGCGAGGTCGGCATCGACAACGATCTCGTTGTCGGGGCGGATGAAGAAGTGTTCGAAATGAACAATGGCTGCATCTGCTGCACTGTGCGCGGCGACCTCATTCGCATCATCGAAAATCTGATGAAGCGGCGCGGCAAATTCGACGCCATTATCGTCGAGACAACCGGTTTGGCCGACCCGGCGCCTGTGGCGCAGACATTCTTCGTCGACGAAGATTTGTCGGCCCGTTCGCGCCTCGATGCCGTTGTCACCGTCGTCGATGCCAAATGGCTTGCCGACAGGTTGAAGGATGCGCCCGAGGCTAAAAATCAAATCGCGTTCGCAGATGTGATCTTGATCAATAAGACCGACCTCGTGTCGGAAGAGGCGCTTGCGCAAGTTGAAAAGCAGATCCGCGCGCTCAACCCCTATGCGAAACTTCACCGCACTGTGAAATCGAACATCGAACTCGATAAGGTACTTGGCCGCAATGCGTTCGATCTCGACCGGATTCTCGATATTGCTCCGGATTTCCTCGATGAAAGCGGTGCACATCACCATCATGACGATGAGATGCAGTCCGTATCGTTCACGGCCGGCGAGGTCGATCCTGACAAATTCATGCCGTGGATCAATGAATTCACGCAAGTCGAGGGGCCAAAGATTTTGCGCTCGAAAGGCATCCTTGCTTTCAAGGACGAACCACGCCGTTTCGTCTTCCAAGGCGTGCATATGATTCTTGACGGCGATCTGCAGCGCCCATGGCGTGACGGCGAAAAACGCCAATCGAAAATCGTCTTTATCGGTCGCGCTCTTGATCGCGACGCGATCAAAAAAGGTTTCGAGGCTTGCCTTGTCTGATACGCCCAACGCGGCTTCGCCGGAGTTCACATCGCTGACCGAACATGTCGCGCCGCTCGCGGCAGAGGGTCATGTCCTGCATGCCGCTTTCGTCAAGAACGAGCCTGTGCTCGTCTTGGCTGAAGGCGAGATCGTTATTGGAGAGCGACGTGTCGCACCCCATCGGGATAGTGGCATTCTTGTCGCAGCCTGCGATCGCGATGGCATCTACACGGGTGGAGACGATGGCAAGATCATCCGCACTCTTGCCTCAGGCGAGAGCGAAACGCTCGCACATGAGAAGGGCAAATGGATCGATGCGCTCTGCGTGAAGGGCGACGCTGTGGCCTGGGCGACCGGCAAGACCGTGTCCGCGCGCGATGGCAAAGGCCAGATCAAATCGACTGTAATGGCAACGACTCCGCAAGGGCTTTGCTTCCTGCCGAAGGGTTATCGGCTTGTGATCGGCCAATATGGCGGGGTTGCATTGTGGTTTCCAAATGTAGACGCCGCGGCCGAGAAGCTTGAATGGAAAGGCGCGCATATCGATGTGACAGTGTCGCCCGATGGCCGCTTCATCGTGACCTCCATGCAGGAGAACGCGTTGCATGGCTGGCGATTTGCCGACAAGAAAGATATGCGCATGACGGGTTATCCGTCGAAGACGCGCTGTTTCTCCTGGTCGCATGATGGCGAATGGCTTGCGACCTCGGGCGCGGATGCAGCGATCGTCTGGCCATTTCAGGACAAGGATGGGCCGATGGGTAAGGCGCCAAAGGAACTCGGCGTACGCAGTTCCAAGGTTTCCTCCGTCGCCTTCCATCCGAAAGCCCTGGTCGTGGCAATTGGCTACGAGGATTCTTGCGTGCTGATGTGCCGCTTCACCGATGCGGCTGAATTGCTCGTACGCCGCGCCTCGCGCATGGATGGCAAAATCAGTGCTATGGCATGGGACGAGGCTGGACGCCGTCTCCTCTTTGGCACCGAGGGTGGCGCGGCTGGAATTCTGACATTGCCTTAAGGCTCGCGCACTCATGGCGAGGAGCCTGCGCAGCGGGCATCTCAAGCCACGAAGACGTTTTGCGCGAGCGAATTGACCTCAGTCGCCTTTCAAGACGGAACGCTTGCGCGTTCCTCCTCAACATCATGGTAATCGGGCGCCTTCATTGTTCTCTACGCCAATCACTCAGCCTTCCACGGAAACGTCCATGTTTCCGTCAGCGCGCGATTGCCGGATTTCAAGAAGGCGCGCAGATCGGTGGATTGGCCCTTCTCCAATTGCACGTCGATACCCGCCCGGAAGCCGTCGATCTTCGGATTCGGGATGAGGAAGGTACGCAGGATCTTACCATTCGTTGCGGTGGGCACGATCTGCACCTTGTCAGGCTCGTTCATGTAGTAAGCCAGATCGCCGCCGGTGAAATCGACAATGAACCGACGCGTACCCGGGCCGATCGTTTCGGATGAGCCAAGAGCTTTTGCCTGCGTCTGATAGGTGTTGAGTGCCATGCCGCCCGGATGCATCGCCATCTCGTCGGCCAGCGCGGTAATTCTATAACCATAGACAATTTCACGACCCTGTTCAGCTGGAGCTTTTGGCACCCAATACGCCGTTACATTGTCGTTGGTCTCATCATTGGTCGGAAATTCGACCAGCTCGATTGTACCTTCGCCCCAATTCTCGCGCGGCTCGACCCAATAGCTCGGTCGTAATTCATAAGCGAGATCGAGGTCTTGATAATGCTCGAAGATACGGTCGCGCTGCATCAGACCGAAGCCCTTCGGATTATTGTCGGTAAAGACCGAGACCGAAAATTCCTTCGGATTCCGCAACGGTCGCCAGATCCATTCGCCAGCGCCTGTCTTCATTAGAAGACCATCGGAATCGTGCAGCTCGGGACGGTAATCTTCATTGAAGCGGCGATCATTCTCGCCGATGAAAAACATCGACGTGAGCGGCGCAATACCCAGCTTCACATTAGGCTTGCGCATGAAAAGTGTTGCCGTGACATCGCAGACCGTGTTGGTCGACGGGTAGATGAAGAATTGATAAGCGCCCGTGGCCGATGGACTGTCGAGCAGCGCATACACAACCGCACGTTCAGCATCAGCGGCAGGTTGTTCGATCCAAAAGTCGCGGAAGACTGGAAATTCCTCGCCAGTGACGCTGCCGGCGCTGATGGCAAGGCCGCGCGCAGAGAGACCATAGCGCTGCTTGCGACCCAGGAAGCGGAAATAGCTCGCGCCCAGAAACGAGACGAGTTCGTCCTGCACGCGCGGATCGTTGAGCGGATAATGCAGACGAAAACCGGCAAAGCCGAGCGTGGTCGGCAAAGCGCGTTCGAACTTGTTCTTACCGTAATCGAACAAAGTTGCCGAGTACGGCACGGGCGCAGCAATGCCATCGCGCACAATGTTCACCGTCACCGGACGCGTGAACAGGAAACCCGGATGGAACATGTGCATCCGGTATGGGCCCTGCGCCGTCAGGAGCGCCTTGTCCGGGCGGAAACGTATATCGCGATACGAATCAAAATCGAGCTTGGCGAGCGCGTCAGGCAGCGCGGGCGGATTGGCCTCATGGGGAAGGCCAGCCAATTCGCGTGCCTTGCGGATGACGTCCTGATAGCCGAAGCGCGGTGTAGGCGCCGGCGCGGTACCGGGCGTTGGCGGCACAGGCTGCTGGGCGAAAGCATCCCGGGGGGCCGCGAGAATCGCGGTGCCTAGAGCGGAGAGCGAGGCAACAAACTGGCGGCGGTCGACAGACGACATGCGGGCAATTTCCAGGTCTGCGCGGGCTCATTCCCGCGCCACTTCCACACATAGAGGAGCGTGCGCGTCGATTCCAGCGTGGCGAAGGCAAGACCCGTTTCAGACAGGCGGAAGATTCTGCGGGTGCGACAAAAAAAATACTTGAACCGCGAAAACAATATCCCTATTTGTCCCTCTGCCCAATTTCGCACGTGCCTGTGGCCGCGTGCCAGTTGGTGGGCATCCGGACAAGAGGCCGGACAGCCGCCCGGGCGACCCACTCCTTCTGGGGTCGCACGATTATCAACTGGCAGCCGGAGGCGAAAACCGGCGCACTCCGTTCTCAACGGGGGACGCGGCTTAAAGCAACGACGGAGCGGGCTTTTTTGGTCTCTCTTTGCCCTCCAAAGGCAAAGTAACCGAAGAGGCTTGTCCATCTTGCCAGGCGTGCGGACGGGGTCTCCCCATCCAATCCAAGGCAGCACATCGGGTGATCTCACCTCGACGCGGCGTCTCCATCGCGCCGTGAGGAGGGACCGTCACCGGGGCTTGTAACCTTGTGGCGCTTACGCGCCCATAGACCTTGGGGAGGCTGTGCTATGACCGCACGCATCCGTGAATTTCTCCGCACCCGCCGCGAGGATGGGCCCTGCGTCGTCGTCGACCTCGATGTCGTGCGCGATAATTACCGTGCCTTTTCGCACGCTCTGCCGGATACCCGCGTCTTTTACGCCATCAAAGCGAACCCGGCGCCAGAGATCCTGCGGCTGCTTGCGGCGCTCGGGTCCTGCTTCGATGCGGCCTCGGTGGTCGAGATCGAATTGGCGCTCGCTGCCGGAGCCACGGCCGATCGCATCTCGTTCGGCAACACGATCAAGAAGGAGCGCGATGTCGCGCGAGCCTACCAGCTCGGCGTGCGCCTCTTCGCGGTCGACTGCATTGCGGAAGTCGAGAAAATCGCCCGTGTCGCTCCCGGCGCGAAAGTTTTCTGCCGCATCCTGTGCGACTGCGCCGGTGCCGAATGGCCGCTGTCGCGGAAGTTTGGCTGCGTGCCCGAAATGGCGACAAATGTGCTGGAACAGGCCCACCGCCTCGGTCTCGAAGCCTATGGCGTCTCCTTCCATGTCGGCTCACAGCAGACGAACACGGGCGCTTGGGATATCGCTTTGGCCTCCGCCTCGGCGATCTTCCGCGAATGTGCCGAGCGCGGCATCCACCTGCGCATGGTCAATCTCGGCGGTGGTTTCCCTGCCCGCTATCTGAAGCCGGTGCCGGGGGTCGAATCGTATGGTAGCGCGATCTTCCGCGCACTCACGCGGCATTTCGGCAACCGCTTGCCGGAAACGATCATCGAGCCGGGCCGTGGCATGGTTGGCGACGCTGGCATCATCGAAACGGAAGTCGTTCTTGTCTCGAAGAAGAGCGATGAAGACGAAGTGCGCTGGGTCTATCTCGACATCGGCAAGTTCGGCGGTCTCGCCGAGACGATGGATGAATCGATCCGCTATCCGATCCGTACCGTCCACGATGGCGGCGAGATGGCGCCTTGCGTGCTTGCAGGGCCGACCTGCGACTCGGCCGACGTTATGTACGAGAAGGTTCCGTACATGCTGCCCGTGAGCCTTGAGATCGGCGATAAGGTGCTGATCGAAGGCACAGGCGCTTACACGACCACCTATTCCGCGGTGGCGTTCAACGGCTTTCCGCCGCTGAAGTCCTACGTGATCTGAAGATCTCTATCTGAAAGATCTTGGGACTTTTGGGGCCGGCTCCCGCCGGCTCCGCCTTTCCAGAACCCTTCTGTTCTCTCCGCGTGGGCAGCCTCTCGAGGCCTCCGTCGACGCGGGAAAGGAGCTTGCGAATGAAAATCGAAACCGTCTCTGTGCGGCTGGAAAAGCGCCGCGACGCCACTGCCCGCGAGGCCTTGCTGGATGCAGCTTTCGGCGATACGCGCTTTGAGAAGACCTGCGAGCGCCTGCGCGAAACAAACCGCGCGGCCGAAGGCTTGTCGCTCGTCGCCATCAAGAACGGGCGCTTGGTTGGTACGCTCAGGCTCTGGCCGGTTGTGACCGGTGATGGCCGCTCTGTGCTGCTGTTGGGCCCGCTTGCCGTTGATGCCGCTGAGCGCTCGGCAGGCATTGGTGCGCGGCTCATGCGGCTTGCGATCAAGCGTGCGCGACGCGCGGGGCATAAGGCCATCCTGCTCGTCGGCGATGCACCCTATTATGCTCGTTTCGGCTTCTCGCCTGCATTGACGCGCGATCTCGATCTCCCAGGCCCAGTTGACCGGAGCCGCTTTCTCGGACTCGAACTGGTCTCAGGTGCCCTGAAAGGTGCATCCGGCGTATTGCAACCTGCGGCTGTCATGCCGCTGTCGCAGAAGGCCGCCAATTTCCGCCTTGCTGCATGAACCCCGCAGCGCCTTGACCTTATGGGCGCGACCTTGTTTGAAGGCCGCGCCCTTTTTCTTTGATCACCCTCTATCGCAGGATTTTCGTTGAAATGACCCAGCATCCCATACATGGCCGCATCGACGGCCCGATCGTGATGATCGGATTCGGTTCCATCGGTCGCGGCACGCTGCCTCTCATTGAGCGTCATTTCAAATTCGACAAATCGAAGCTGACCGTGATCGACCCGTCAGATGCCGACCGACATTTGCTCGAAAAGCATGGTGTGAAATTCATCCATCAGGCCGTGACGAAGGACAATTACAAGCATCTCCTCGGTCCGCTGCTGACGGAAGGTCCCGGGCAAGGTTTCTGCGTCAATCTCTCGGTCGACACCTCCTCGCTCGACATCATGAAATATTGCCGCGAGATCGGCGCACTTTACATCGATACCGTGGTCGAACCTTGGGTCGGCTTCTATTTCGATAAGTCGAAAGGTCCAGAATCGCGTTCCAACTATGCGCTCCGCGAAACGGTGCTCGCCGAGCGCCGCGCCAATCCGGGTGGGACTACAGCCATTTCGTGCTGCGGTGCCAATCCTGGCATGGTGTCTTGGTTCGTCAAGCAAGCGCTCGTCAATCTGAAGAACGACCTTGGTGTGAAGGGTGACGAACCGACGACGCGCGAAGGCTGGGCGAAACTCGCGCAGTCTTTAGGCGTTAAGGGCATCCACATCGCGGAACGCGATACGCAACGTGCGCGCGATCCAAAACCGCACCAGATGTTCGTCAACACATGGTCAGTCGAAGGTTTCGTATCAGAAGGCTTGCAACCGGCAGAACTCGGTTGGGGCACGCATGAACAATGGATGCCGGACAATGCACGCACCCATGCGACGGGATGCGGCGCGGCGATCTATCTGTTGCAGCCCGGCGCCAACACGCGTGTGCGCTCATGGACGCCGACGGCGAAAGCGCAGTATGGCTTCCTCGTCACGCATAATGAATCGATTTCCATCGCGGATTATCTCACCGTGCGCGACGCGAATGGCAAGGCGATCTACCGGCCGACCTGCCACTATGCGTACCATCCGTGCAATGACGCCGTTCTCTCGCTGCATGAAATGTTCGGGCAGGAAGGCGTACGCCAACCGGAATGGAAGATTCTCGACGAAAACGAGATCGTCGACGGCATCGACGAATTGGGCGTGCTGCTCTATGGCCATGGCAAGAACGCTTATTGGTACGGTTCTCAGCTCTCGATCGAAGAAACGCGGATGATTGCTCCGTATCAGAACGCGACAGGCCTGCAGGTGTCATCCGCCGTCCTTGCTGGCATGGTCTGGGCCCTGGAAAATCCGAATGCCGGGATCGTCGAAGCCGACGACATCGACTACAAGCGCTGCCTTGAAGTTCAGACGCCTTATCTTGGACCGGTCGTCGGCCATTATACGGACTGGACGCCGCTCGATCATCGCCCGGGCCTCTTCCCAGAGGATATCGACACCAAGGATCCTTGGCAGTTCCGCAACATCCTTGTACGAAATTGATTTGAAAGCGCCCTTCGGGGCGCTTTTTTTTGCGGCAACAAGTTCCTCGCTTGTGCGTTGCCTTTAAAGGCGCTCACAAAAGGGACCATGGCCATGAAAGGGCTTGTTGTGGTAGCTGCACTTGCTGCTTTGGGACTTTCTGGCTGCCAAACCGGAATAAGTTATGCCGATGCGCAAGCGTCATGCGAAACGCAGGGTTATCGCGTTGGTACAAAACGTTTCCAAAGCTGCATGGATAATGTCTACCGCTACACGTCTTCGACGACAGCTGTCACTTTCGGTGTGGTGGACGAGCCAGTTTACGTTGCGCCCGGCCCTGTTGTGTTCGAAGGATATTATGGAGCTCCGGCCTATTATGGCAGGCGATATTACGGCAGCCCTAATTATGGTAACTCCTATTATGGCAGACCTTATTACGGCAGGCCGTACTGGCGCTAAAGCCTTGAAGGCTGCTGCTTAATTTTTGCGTCTTGCCGAACGGCAATGAATGGCTAACGTGGCGCATTGGTCTCCTGTGGAGTTGAAGCTATGCGTATGTGTGCCGCGATTTTACTCGGTCTTATGAGCATGCCTGTCGCATGGGCCGATGAGAAGAAGGCACAATCGTGTGCACAGAGCCTGCAAGGCGAACCGAAGCTGATTTATGACGTCAGCGCGGCGGCGGTGGCGGCGGGAGGCGATGTCAAGGACACGCTCGAATCAAAGACACGTTCCCTCGTCATGGACGGCAAGGTGACGCGAAGCTCCGCACGCGCATCAGCAGAGGCCGCTGGCTCCTGCCTCAAGCTGATGAAGTCTTGATGTGCTAGCCGTTCGAGCGCCACTCGTTTTCATGCCTCTGTTTTTGCGTGAACAGGATAGCAAGTTTTTGGACGATCATGATGGACGGCCATTAAGGACGATGATCAAAGAGACGGCGTCGCCCATGGTCGCGCCTGCGCGTCATGCGCTACGAAGTCTGCGACCGCTGTGCTATAACTCCGTGTCATGTCGATATCGTCCCAACCATTAAGAAGCTGCGTCTTCCAAACAGGCTCGATCTCGAATTCCACCACATGATTGCCGACGCGCAGAATTTGTTGGGCGAGGTCGATGTGAACTAAGCCCCCGCTGCGTAGCATCGAATCGTTCAGGAGCGTTTCGACATCGGCTTCGGATATGATGGCTGGCAAAACACCGTTCTTAACAGCGTTCGACGCAAAAATGTCACCGAAACTCGGCGCCAAAATACAGCGAAAACCATAATCGGCGAGCGCATAAACCGCCGCCTCACGCGATGAGCCAGAGCCGAAATTGCGGCGTGCAACTAGAATTTGCGCGCCCGCAAAAGCCGGATCGTCGAGACGAGAGGCTTCGCTTTGGGGATCGACCCGAAGATCGTGGAGCAGGAAAGGACCATAGCCTTCAGTGCGTGGCCTTTTCATGAAACGTGCGGGGATCAACTGGTCGGTGTCGACATTGGCGAGCGCAAGCGGAATGGCGCGGCTCTCGACGATTGTCAGTGGTGTCATGGCGCACGCCCTTCAAGCAAAGGCCGCATATCAGTGAGATGACCGGTAATGGCTGCCGCAGCCACCATTGCGGGTGACATTAAATGCGTGCGCGCACCCTGCCCCTGTCGGCCTTTGAAATTACGATTTGTGGTAGACGCGCAACGCTCTCCCGCAGGTACGAGATCGCCATTCATGCCAACGCACATGGAGCAACCGGAATCGACCCATTCGAGCCCGGCATCCCGAAAGACCCGATCGAGCCCTTCTTCTTCCGCCTGTTTCTTCACCGTCGCCGAACCCGGCGACACCAACCCCGGCACTATAGCCCGGCGACCTGCGAGAATAGCCGCAGCAGCCCGCAAGTCTTCGATGCGGCTATTGGTGCAGGAACCGATGAAGACGCGATCGATGCGGATGTCGGTTAGCTTCATGCCGGGGGAAAGCCCCATATAGGTGAGGGCATCGCGCGCGGCCTCGGCGCGGCTCACATCCAAGATCAGTTTGGGATCGGGCACGGTAGAGCTAATCGGCAAGGCTTGCTCCGGACTAACGCCCCATGTGACGACGGGCGCAATCTCAGATCCATCAATGACGACTTCGCGGTCAAAGGCAGCATCGCGATCGGAGGCTAGCTGACGCCAATCGATCACTGCGCGTGCAAACGCTTCGCCCTTTGGCGCAAAAGGACGTCCGCGCAAAAATGCGAATGTGATTTCATCGGGTGCCACGAGACCAAGGCGGCCACCCGATTCAATCGACAGATTGCAAAGTGTAAGGCGACCTTCCATCGACAGCGCACGCACCACCGGCCCGGCATATTCAATCGCGTGGCCACGCGCGCCATCGGCACCTACTTGCGCAATGAAGGTGAGCGCAATGTCCTTGGCTGTCGAACCAGGCGGCAATGCTCCTTCGACGCGCACGCGCATCCGCTTCGGCCGCTTTTGCCAGAGCGTCTGCGTCATCATCACATGGGCAACCTCGGACGCACCGATGCCGAAGGCGTAAGCGCCAAATGCGCCATGCGTCGAGGTGTGGCTATCGCCGCAGACAATCGTGAGGCCGGGCAGCGTCAGCCCTTGCGCCGGGACGGTGACGTGGACGATGCCTTGGCGTGGATCGTCGAGACCGAACAGCGCAATGCCATGCTCGGTCGTATTCTCCACAAGCTGATCGACCATGCGGCGGATGTCAGGTGCGATTGCCTCGCGATTGCGGGTCGGCACGTAATGATCGGCCACACCGAAGGTGAGATCGGGACGCGTGACTTTCGCGCCACGTCTGCGGACCTGATCGAAAGCATGGAACGAGCCTTCATGGAGCAGATGCCGATCAATCCAAAGCAGTGTCTGGCCATCTTCTCGCGTGGCGATAGCATGGGCGTCCCAGATCTTGTCGATGATGGTGCGGGGGGCAGAACTCATCACTTTGTATCGCGGACTTCTCTTGACCAGTCTAATTTGTACTCTAACCTAGACAAATATAAGTTCGTTCTCCAGTCAATCCAGAGTCCATGGAAAGCTCCAAAGCCCGCCAAATCTACCTCGTCCTGCGCGACCGGATTGCGGGCGGCCATTATGCCGACAAAGCGCCCCTGCCTGTCGAGCAAGATTTGGCAGCCGAGCATGGCGTATCCCGCGCCACTGTGCGGCGGGCGCTGGCGGCGTTGGAAGAGGAAAGCCTCATCACAAGGCGGCAGGGCTCTGGCACCTTCGTCTCGCTCGATGGCAAGCCAAGACCGATCGCGGCGGATTTCTCCGATGCGCTCGCCCATCTCACTGCCATGGGCCGGGCCACCAGCGTGCAGCTCTTGGCCTTCGGCTATGAGGAAGCCCCCGCGACCGTGGCCGATGCGCTGGGGCTTTCGCCTGGCGCGCTGGTGCAGCGTTCGGTGCGTGTGCGCGCGATCGAAGGCGCGCCTTTTTCTTATCTCACAACCTATGTACCGGAGGCGGTCGGCCGCACCTATGCAGAAGCCGATCTTGCCAGCAAACCGTTGCTCGCACTCCTCGAACGCTCGGGCCATACGCTCGCACGGGCGACCCAATCGGTCGGCGCGCAACTGGCCGCGCCCGATGTTGCAGCTGCTCTCGATATCGAAACAGGCTCTGCACTCATCGCGCTGACGCGGACCGTCTTCGATGAAGCTGGACGTGGAATCGAACATCTCGCCGCGCTTTATCGACCCGATCGCTATGTCTTCCGCATGGAATTGCAACGCGATCGCTCCGGTGCGCGCTGGTCTCCCGCTTTGAGGAATGAGGCATGACAGACCCCTCCGATTTTCGCGCACGGCTTCACCGCAAGCCCATCGTGGTGGCGCCCGGCGTGTACGATGCCTTGACGGCCTCTATGGTCGAGACTGCCGGATTTGAAGCCTGCTACCTCTCAGGAGCCGCGATTGCCTATACGAAACTGGGACGCCCCGATATCGGACTTGTCTCAATGGCCGAGGTCGCCGATACGCTCACCCACATTCGCGAGCGCGTTGGGTTGCCCATCGTTGTCGATGCAGACACAGGCTTCGGCAACGCGCTGAATGTGCAGCGTACAGTGCGCGTGTTCGAACGTGCGGGCGCAACCGCGTTGCAACTTGAAGATCAGACTTTCCCAAAGCGTTGCGGCCATCTGGCCGACAAGGGCGTGATCCCAGCGGCGGAAATGGCTGGGAAAATCCGCGCCGCTGTCGATGCCCGTGCAAGCGACAAAACCTTGATCGTCGCGCGCACCGATGCCGTTGCGGTTGAGGGTTTCGAGCGCGCGATTGAGCGGGCGCATCTCTACGCTCAAGCGGGCGCAGACATGCTGTTCATCGAAGCGCCAAAAACACGCGCGGAATTGAAACGCGTCGTCGATGCCTGCGGAACGAATGTACCACTCATGGCGAATATGGTCGAAGGCGGTATGACGCCGATCGTTCCCGCCCATGAGCTCGATGCGCTCGGTTTTTCCTTCGTGATCTTTCCGGGCGGTATTGTGCGCGCCATTGCGAAAGCAGCGCAGGATTTCTACGGTATTTTGAAGCGCGACGGTACAACGGATGCCTATCGCGACCGCATGTTCGATTTCGCCGGGATCAATGTGCTGTTAGGAACGAGCGCAATTCTCGAACGCGGTAGGACCTATGAGGATAAGGCGTGATGCTTACCACCATCGATCCTGTCACGCTCGCGGTTCTTAAAGGGCGACTTGAACAAATTGCCGATGAGATGGATGCGACGCTCTATCGTTCAGCGTTCAACCCAATCATCGCAGAAGCGCGCGATGCCTGCCACGGGCTCTATCATGCCGAAACGGGCGCGACGCTCGTGCAAGGCACGACTGGCCTGCCCATTTTTGTCGGCGCGATGGCTTTTGCGGTGAAAGCTGTGATCGACAAGGTTAAGCGCGAAGGCGGGCTTGAAGAGGGCGACATCTTTCTTTTCAACGATCCTTATGAAGGCGGCACGCATCTCAACGATTTTCGTCTCGTGCAGCCGATTTTCCGCAACGAAAAACTCTTCTGCTGGCTCGCATCGGTTGGTCATTGGCTCGATATTGGTGGTAATGTGCCGGGAGGTTTCAATGCACGCGCGACTGAAAGCTTTCAGGAAGGCGTGCGGATTCCGCCGATCAAGCTCGCATCAAAGGGTGTCATCAATCAGGACATTCTTGCCATTCTGGCGGCAAACAGCCGCGTGCCACAATCGAATTATGGCGATCTTAACGGGCAGCTGAATGCGCTCGATCTTGGTACCAAGCGGCTGAACGAATTGCTCGACACCTATGGTGACGCAATTGTACTGGGTGCGCTTGATGCATTCACGCAGCGTGCCGAAACGCTCATGCGCGAGACTATCGCGGAATTACCTGACGGCATTTATGCTTTCGAAGATCGGCTCGACAATGATGGCGTCGTTGACGAGCCTTTGACCATTGCGCTTGATCTGACGATCAAGGGTGACCGGATGAAACTCGATTTTTCGCGCTCATCTGCACCCTGTGCGGGGCCACTCAATATTGCACGTTCAACAGCAGTCGCATGTTGCTATGTCGCACTCAAGCATGTTTTCACCGATGTACCTGCAAATGCTGGCTGTCTGGCACCGATCGAATTCATCATTCCAGATACAACGCTGCTGGGCGTCTCGCCGCCGAAACCCGTGGGTGGCTACACCGAGACGATTTTGCGTGTGATCGGTGTTGTGTTCGGTGCGCTTGGACAAGCGATGCCAGAACGGGCGACAGCGGCGCCGTTTGGCACCATCAATGCGCTTTCCATTGCAGGGCATCGCAGCGATGGCAGTCGCTATGTGATGTTCTCTTTCTTCGGCGGTGGGCTCGGCGGCAATCCAGAAACCGACGGTCTCAACCATGGCAACAATCCGATTTCGATGGCGACAATTCCGCCGGCCGAAATTCTCGAGGCGTCTTACCCGGTGATGTTCACGCAGTGGGCTTTGCGCCCTGATAGTGCCGGCGCGGGCCTGCATCGGGGCGGCCTTGGCGCGATCTACGAAATCGAATCGCTCGCACCCACTGGCGCAGATGTATTCCTGCTTGGCGAGCGTGGGAGATTCGCGCCGTTCGGCGTCAATGGCGGCCAGCCCGCTGCGCTCAACCAATTCCACTGGCAAACGGATGAGGGCGAGAAGACGCCGCCCATGGCGTCGAAAATTACCGATGTGAAGATCAAGCAGGGTCAGCGGGTAAGGCTCGAAACGCCCGGCGGTGGCGGTTGGGGCTTCCCTCTAACGCGCGACCCTGAGCGTGTCGCGCGTGATGTGCGGCTCGGTTATATCAGTGCCGCTGCTGCACGCACCGCTTATGGCGTAATCGTCAGTGCCGATGGCACGCTTGATGAAGTCGCCACGCACGCTCTGCGCAAGGAGACAGCGGCATGAGCGCAAACGGCAAGATCATTGGCGTCGATGTCGGCGGCACGTTCACCGATCTGTTCTTCTTTGACGAAAAAGAACGGCGCTTCCAGACCGCAAAAGTGCCATCCAATCGCGGCGATGAAGCAGTTGGTTTTCTCGATGGTCTCAAAACTCTCGGTACCATCGCCGATTTCTCCTCCATCGTGCATGGTACGACCGTCGGCACCAATGCACTGCTTGAGCGAAAAGGTGCGCGCACTGGGCTTATCACGACGCGCGGCTTTCGCGATGTGCTTGAGATGCGTCGCCGCGACAGGCCGAAGACATGGGGTTTGTGGGGTGAGTTTATTCCCATCATAGACCGCGATCTCCGGCTAGAAGTCGACGAACGCGTTTTGGCGGACAGCAAGATACGAACGCCCGTCGATAGCGCAGCGGTCCAAGATGCGGCCCGTCAATTGATTGCAAAAGGCGCACAGGCCGTCGCAGTATTCTTCATCAATGCCTATGCCAATGATGAGAATGAGAAACGAGCGGTCGAAGCCGTGCGCGCGATCTGGCCGAATGAGGATGTCGTCGCATCCTCTGAAATCCTACCGGAGATCCGCGAATTCGAACGCGTCTCGACGACGGCGCTCAATGCCTATTTGCAGCCCATCGTTGGCTCCTATCTCGGCAAATTACAAGACGCGCTCGATGGCGAAGGTTTTAAAGGAACCTTCCACATCGTGCAATCGAATGGCGGCGTGATGTCGACCAAGACGGCACGCCGCCTCCCTGTCAGGACGGCGCTGTCGGGACCGGCCGCAGGGGTGATTGCTGCGGCAGAAATTGCTAAGGCGGCAGGCTTCCCAAATGTCATCACAGGTGATCTCGGCGGCACATCTTTCGACGTGTCGCTGATTGCCGATGGCCGCTCCGTCCTCGCAGCGCAGACCACCATCGATTTCGGCCTCGTCATTCGTACGCCCATGATCGAAATTTCGACCATCGGCGCTGGCGGCGGCTCCATCGCACATGTCGACAAGGGTGGCTTGTTGCAGGTGGGACCGGAAAGCGCGGGCTCGCGGCCCGGGCCGGTTTGCTATGGGCAGGGCAATGACAGGCCCACACTCACGGACGCAAATGTCGTCCTCGGTCGCATCAATGCGGATCGGCCGATTGGCGGTAAGCTTGCGCGGCTCGATGTCGAAGCAGCGAAAGCTGCCATCGAAAAGCATGTTGCCAAACCGCTCGGCATCGACGCGATGGCGGCAGCTGAAGCGATTGTGCGCATAGCTAACGCCCGGATGGCGGGCGCGATCCGTCTTGTCTCGATTGAGCGCGGGCACGACCCATCGCATTTTGCCCTCATGCCTTTTGGCGGTGGCGGCGCACTGCATGCCGGCGCGTTGGTGCAGGATGTCGGCTTGCAATCAGCCTTGGTGCCGCGTTTCCCGGGAATCACCTCGGCGCTTGGCTGCGTGATCGCCGATCTTCGGCACGATCAGGTCCGCACTGTCAATCTGATGCTCGATACGCTCGATGTCGCCGCACTTGACCGGCTGATGGTCAATGAAGGCCTTGCAGCCGAACGCATCGTTGCGGATTCAGGCGTTGCCGTCGAACGTATCGACATCGTCTATGAGCTCGACATGCACTATATGGGGCAAACGCACACGATTGCCGTGCCGCTCCCGGTCACGCTCAAAGATGGCACGACCGGAATTAGTGCCGAGACGATCCGCGCCGCATTCGAAAACGCCTATCGCGCCTCGTTCAGTCGCCTACTGCCGGGAATCGCAATGCGCATCGTTACGCTGAGAACGGCTGCGATTGGCCGCCGCCCCTCTTTCGATCTTGCCGCATTGGCACCGCCGCCGGGTGCGACGCGCGAGTCGGCAGCACGCGGAACGCGCCCGATTTGGTTTGGCACGGGCTGGCAGGATGCGCGTATTTGGTCGCGCCTCGATCTGCCCATCGGAGCTATTCTCGAAGGACCTGCGGTTTTGGAGCAGCCTGACGCCACCACCATTGTCGACCCGGGACTAACGGCGCGCGTCGATACGCTGGGCAATGTAATCTTGGAGCGCAAAGCATGAAGCACGATATTCCCGCCACGCGCACCGCGCTGCTCATCGTCGATCTACAAAATGATTTCCTTGATCCCAAGGGCGCCTATGGTCGTGCGGGACAAAGCGCACCGGCCATTGCTGGGCTGCCTGAGAAAATCAAACCGCTCGCTAACGCTTTGCGACGCAAGGGCGGATGGATCGTCTCAACGCAATTCACGCTCGTGCCGGCCAAGGGTGGAGAGCCCCTGATCTCGCCGCATCTCAAGCAATTACGACCCTTCCTCAAGAAGGGCGATTTCATGCCGGGCAGCTGGGGGCATCAACTGGTCGATGTGTTGCAGCCTGCCGATCTCGTCGTCGAGAAAATCGCTTATTCTGCCTTCTACATGACGCGCATGGAATGGGTGCTGCGTAAGACCGGCATCGAGAAACTCTATGTCTGCGGCATCGTCACCAATGGTGGTGTCGCCTCAACCGTGCGCGATTGCCATGTGCGCGACTTCGAGACCGTGGTGCTTGAAGATGGCTGTGCGGCCTTCAACGACGAGACACACAAAACTGCAATCGACGCATTGCGACCTGTCTCGCCGGTGATGAAGATTGCGGATGCGATGAAGGAAATCGAAGCGCTCGCCTGATCAGGCGAGCGTGCGGCGCTGAAAACGGCCCGTGCCGATTGCACTGTCATCCAATATGCCATCGCGCATCACGAAGCGTCCGCGAACCAGCGTGTGAATAACACGCCCTTTCAGCGTCCACCCTTCATAAATCGAATAGCCCGCGCTCGAGATCACCTTATCGCGCCCGACGGTCCAGACCGCATCGGGATCGACGATGGCGAAATCGGCATCGAGCCCCGGCGCGATACGGCCCTTAGCGTGCGACAGGCCCATGATGTGAGCGACATTGGTGGCTGTGAGTTCGGCGATACGCTCAAGCGGAATGGCGCGGCGGTGATAACCTTCGCTGATAAGAATGGGCAGCAAGGTCTCAAGGCCCGGACAACCGGGTGAAGCATTCCAGATGCCGCCATTCTTACTCGTGAGATCGCGATGAATATGGTCGGTGCCAATCGTGTCGAACGTGCCGTCCGCAATCGCAGCCCAAAGATAATCTCGATCGGAGGCCGTACGCAGCGGCGGATTGATCTTGCCTATATCGCCGCCATCCCAATCGATGTCATGCGTGAGATAATGCGGGCATGTTTCAAAAAACACATCCGCCCCGGCCTCGCGCAGGCGCAGGCCCGCATCGAGCGCTTCGGCGGAACTTGTATGGACAACATAAAGCGGCGCGCCTGCCTGCCACGCGATGTAGGCGGCACGCTGCACGGCATCAGCTTCGACGAAGGGCGGACGTGAATCGTTCCATGTTTTGAGGCCGCCCTTGCCGTCTGGATCAGCAGCCTTGACGCGCTCACGCAGTGTCCAAGCCAGTTCGATCGTCTCAGGATGCGGGCACACCATGCCACCATTCTGGGCTGCCGCTTCGGCAAGACGGAATAGAAAGCCATCGTCGATATCGGGCAGGCCGAGGCGTGCGCCTTCGCCGCCGCGATTGTTCATGAAAATCTTGAAGCTCGGCACGCCATCGCGGCTGACATAGTCAGGTACGCCCTTCAATTGATCCTCGGTCGAGATCACGAAGTGGTAACCAAAATCGATACGCGCGCCTTCCTCCGTCACCTTACGCACATCGTCGAACAAGGTGTGATAAGGCTCGGTTGCCATCAGATAGGGAATGAAACAAGTGACGCCGCCGGCTGCGGCGGCTGCTGTTTCGCCATCAGCATCGCGCTTCTCACGCGGGCGGGAGATATCCTTGCCGTGGCCGAGATGAAGATGAGGATCGATGGCACCCGGCATGATGACAAGGCCGGTGACATTGACCGATAGCGCATCGAAGAAGGTACCGGGCGCGAGAATGGCGGCGATCTTGCCGTTCTCAATAGCAATGTCGCAGGCTGTCAGCCCTTCGCCGGGCAGGATCGCGCGGCCACCGCGCAGCACGCAGGATGAAGCGCTCATGGCAATCTCCGTGACAGAATTCTGTTCAGTTCCTCGAGCGTCGCGCCGCGTTCGATGGAATAGCCCCATGTGATGAGATCGTCCGCTGAGCCGGGGCGCAAAGCGCGCTTCACATTAGCGCGGAATTTCTGCAGCACCGCATCATCACCTGCGGGACGGCTTGCATTACCGAAAACATCGTCGAGACGGATCGAACGCACCGAACCATCCGTCAAATTGACGATAAGCTCGGCCTCAAACACATGAGGAAACCGGTGCGGCTCAAGTTTCTCCCAGATCATTCGCGCAGCAAGCGCGCGTACACGATCATCGGCACGGCGCGTAAACGTTTCAAGATCAACACGGCCATGAACAAATTGCTCGGCCACCACGATGGGCAGGCTCCAGCGCGCGGCGTGACCATCGCGCGGCCTGAGCTTGATGTCCCACGGTTCGCAGACAATGGGAGCCGCACCTTCCGCAATACGCAGAACAACGTTGTCAATCGTTGCCACGCTAACGCCTTGCTCGGTGAGAAGGCGTGCACCTTCTACGAACGGGTGAAGATAATGGCAGGATGGTACGAATTTGAACGCTGCATCGTTGATGTGCCAGACAGAGCCGAAATCTGCGAGCTCGCTTGCGAAACGCTCGGCACCGACACCATCAGCAGTGAATGCCTTGAACAGGCCGCGCGATCCTTCGAATGCTGTTTCCGGCCCGCCCATGCCTGCCATGGCCAATTGTGCAGCAATCAATCCAGCATGGGCCGCCCAGCCCGGATGCATGGATTTGACGCTCGATCCGTTCGAGAGAAACTCGAACACGCCGGAGGCTTGGCTAAGCGCGATGCCGATAGCGGCAACCGTCTGATCGTCATTAGCGCCCATCACATCGGCTGCAATCATCGCCGCAATCATCGACCCCGCGACGGAGGTGATCTGAAAGCCGCGGCGCTGGAAGCCACCCTGTGCCGCAAGGCCGATGCGGATCATCGCCTCCCAGCCCTTGATGTAGCTTGCGAGCATCGCCTCGCTCGAAACGCCCGATGCTTGTGCGGCCGCGAGGGCGGCAGGCAAAAGAACGGCACTGCCATGGACGATGGATGCCGTATGCGTGTCGTCGAATTCCAACGAGTGGATCAGGCCGCCATTAACAAGCGCGGCATCGGATGCCGATGCCGTCTTGCCATTGGCTAGCAGAATAGCTGGACCTGTCGTGAGCGCTTCGGCAAAACGGCGATAGGTTTCACCCTGATCGAGCGTTGAAGCTGCAAGCCCCACACCCAAGGCATCGAGAACATGCAAGCGTCCGGCATTCACCGCTTTGCCGTCAGCAAGAGGACTGGCGGCGCGCCATTGCGCAAGAAGGACGCGAGCAAGACTCATGAACGTTGTAATTCTTCTGCTGCGACAATGCCGGCGATCCGGCCGAGCGCGATCGCCGAGAGCAATCCATTACCGGAAGCGTAACCGAGTGCACCAGAGCGCCCCGAAATGCCAGCTGCCGCACCACCGCCCGCAAACAGGTTCGGAATCGGCTTGCCAGATTTCGCTAGAACGCGTGCGTCGCGATCGATCCGCAAACCGCCTTGCGTGTGGAATAGACCTGGCGTGACACGGCAGACATAGAAAGGCGCTTTCAACGTTCCGAGACCGAAATCCTCACGGCCGAAACGATCGGCGCGCTTGCCTTCCACCGCTTCATTGTAAAGTGCAACATCCTGCGCAACCGCTACCGGATTTAGATCCATCAGGCGCGCGGCATCCTCAACGGTATCGGCCTTCTTCACGCCACCAAATTTGACGAGTTCCATAAACTCTTCTTCAAGTGCAGCAATGTCGAAGATTTTCTGATCAAAAATGGCATAGGCGAATTCACCTTGCGCAAGAACAATCTGCGCATAGCCGGAATAACCTGTGCTCTCATCACCAAAACGCTTGCCATCGGCACCGACGAGAATTCCACCCTTCTCGATCGTCGTCCATGACAGGAGGCTCCCATGCGGATAAGCAACAGCCGCGTAACCCTGATAGGCGGCCATATTTGCAAAATCGGCGCCGACATCCTCGCCCCAACGAATAGCCTCACCGGTCGAACCGCGCGCGCCGAAATACTGTGCACCCGCAATCTCTGGGCAGAAGCGCTTCACAAGTTCCGGATCGCCAGCGAAGCCATTGACGGCGAGTATCGTTTTTCCAGCTCTAATCTCGCTGACCCCTTCATCGGTGCGAATACGCGCACCTTTGACAGCGCCATCTTCAAAGATCAGGCTTTCAACAGAATTGCCAACCGCGAGCGGAATGTCGCGTTCTTCCACGAAACGCAAAAGATCATCGACAAGGTCTTGCCCACGGCGCGACACAGGCGCGTGCAAGCGTGGTACCGAATGGCCGATATGCTTGTAGGCCGTAATCAGCGCCATGCGCGCGCCAAGCGTATCGATCAACCATTCGACCGTATCGGCCGATACGTCCGCAAGGCGCTCGACAAGCGCGAGATCATCGGTTTCCTTCGCGATACCCATCAGATCGCGCACATACGTCTTGGGATCGTCCGTGATGCCCGCCTCACGCTGAAAACGCGAATTTGAAGCGGGCACCGAACCGGTCGAGAGAGAAGAATTGCCGCCGGGGCGATCCATTTTTTCGACAATGGCAACAGAGGCTCCCGCATCATGGGCAGCAATGGCGGCAGCAAGACCGCAGGCGCCGGCACCGATCACGAGCACATCGACATCATTTGACATCGTCATTCTCCCACCATCTGCGCGACGGCATCACGCCATGGCTTCTTTCCGATTTCTGGATCGCCCGCCAAAATGAGCCGTAAATTGTCCGGCATCATCGGAAAAATAGCGGCGCAATTATCTTGCAGCTTTTCGAGCAAGGTCGTCTCGTCGAAGGGCTGATCGGCACCGCCGCGCGCATTGGCGCATTCGGCGGAATGGGATGAACCATCCTTCATCACCCATGTCACACGGCCGGGACGGTCATTCGGCCATGGTGCAAGTGGCGCGTAAGGTTTCAATTCCACCTTATGGCGCAGCGCAGCAATGGCAGGATCGCTTAATGTGTCGTTCGCAAATGCATTCTTCCCGCCCGTCTTGCGAACGGCGACAGCGGCAAGTGCATGCGGCATCGAAAATTTAGCCGCAAGCACCGTTGCCGGCTCGACACCCGTTAGTGTGAGGCCGCGAGGATGGGTTTCAACGACGATGCGTTCGATATTCTGCGGCGCATCGGGACCGACGCGTTGATGCAAAGCGAGCGATGCTTCAAGCGCCGAATGCGCATATTGGCAGCAGGCAAAAATCTTGTGATAGCCATCTTCGATAGCCCATATGGTACCGAGCCTATCGCTTAATTCCTGCGGCCGCGCATCTGTGCCGAGGCAAGTGGCGAACACGTCGTAAGCCGTTTCAGGAATACCGCCGATACCACACAACGCCCAATCCACGCTTTGCAGCCCGATCCACGCTCCCGCCGCGCTCCACGCATTGCGGATGAGCGCACCATCGATAGCGTGCGCATAAGGACCCGCGGGCGTCATGCTGGCCGCACCTGACAATGCACGGCTAAACGCGGCGTTATCGAGGTTGCGGAGAAGGGCGATGCCCGATGCAGCGCCGACTGTCGCGAAAGCTGCATGCGGATGAACCGTCATTGTGGCGAACGGAAAAGCGCGTGCAAACCGCCCCGTGATGTCATAGGCGATGGCAAGACATTGAATAACATCGTCGACGCTGGCTTCTTCCGCTTCCGCCGCTGCCAACAAAGCTGGCAGGATGTAGGCTCCAGCATGGCACGGTGCGAGGCGATAGCCTTCGTCGAGTTCGGCCCAAGCAACGGCCATGCCGTTCATCGCCGCGGCTTCGGCGACTGGAACGCGAGCAGCACCCTTAGCAAAAATAGTTGCTTTTGCTGATCCACCCGGCTTGGCTGCGCGCTTGCGCGCCGCAGCGATCTCAGGCTCGGTCGAGGCGGCGACAATGGCGCCAAGATCATCCATCAACACCAGAGCCGCCCGGCGGCGAATTGCTTCCGGCAGAGGCGTTGCGCGGGCCTGCACAGCCCATGCGCACAAGGCTTCAAAAGATTGCGCGGTTGCGGCACGCAGTGCCGGATCCACAGCCGCTTTCATGATGTTCCCCTTTCAAAGAGGATCAGAAAAATTCCCACAGGTCCGGCTTCTCGCGCAGGTCGGCAGCAGGGATGTCCTCGATCAAGCGTCCTGACTTCACAATCAAAGCGCGGTCCACAATTTTGAGTGTCGCAGGAACATTCTGCTCAACGATCAGCAACCCAGTGCCGAGGCGTTCATTCACCTGCAGCAGGCGCTCCATGACATTGCGTACGATGACAGGCGCAAGTCCTGTCGAAGGCTCGTCGAGCAACAGCCATTTCGGCTGTGTCATCAACGCCATGCCGAGCGCCAGCATTTGCTGTTCGCCACCCGACATTGAACCAGCGCGCTGCGCTTTCCGCTCTTCGAGAACGGGGAACAATTTGTAGATTTCAGACAGAAAACTCAGATCGAACAGAAGCCCGGAGATGTGCAGGTTCTGCTCGACAGAGAGATTGGGAAATACGTTATGGCCTTGCGGCACAAAGGCAATGCCACGACGCACCGTCTCGGCGACGGACCCGGCGAGGATCGGCTCGCCATTCCAAGAGATCGAACCCGTGCTTGGTCCATGCGCACCAACGATGCAGCGCAGGAGCGTTGTTTTTCCAGCACCATTATGACCGAAAATGGCGACTTTCGAGCCATCCTCAACCGATACCGAAATATTGGACAGGGCTGTTAGCGCGCCGTAATGAGCAGAGACTTGGGATAGGGCGAGCATGATCAGGTCCCGAAATAGAGTTCTGTCAGGCGCGGGTCGGCGATCAGCTCGCCAACCGTGCCACGGGCCAAAACTTTGCCGGCGAACATGAACACACCCTCATCGCAAAGATCGCGCACGAAGGCGACATTGTGCTCGACAACACAGACCGCGACACCACTCTCGGCAATGTCACGCACAACGCGCTGGATCGCGCCATAGGCCTGTCCTTCAACACCAGCCATCGGCTCATCAAGCAAAAGGCAGCGCGCATCGTTCATCAATGCACGCGCAACGCCAACGAGCTTCTGCTGGCCATAAGCGATATCCTGCACACGCGACTGGGCTACACCGGCAAGCCCGGTCCTTTTGAGGATGGCGTGCGCCCGGTCCTGCTCTTCAGCCTGGCGGCGCGCGACACCGCGCGCGTCGAAGATAAGGCTTGTGAGTTTTTCGCCCGGATAGTCCCGCGGACCCAGCATGACATTGTCAAGCACGGAGAGCGACGGAAACAACCGCAGATTTTGCCAAGTGCGCGCAAGGCCAAGGCGGGCCCGCTGATAAATCGGAAGATTGTCGATCGATTGGCCATCAAGCGTAATCGACCCCGTATCGGGCTTCACGACTCCTGTCACGAGGTTAAACAAGGACGTCTTTCCTGCCCCGTTCGGCCCGATAAGACCAAGCACGCGCCCCGCATGCAAATCGAGATTGACCTCGTCGGCGACAACAATGCCACCGAAGCTTTTATTGAGATCACGGATGCGCAGCACATCAGTCATGGCGCGCTCCTCCTTCGCGGCCGCGCCACAAATCGGATGCAGCGACTAGGCCTTGCGGCCGCATGAACATGAAGACCAGCACGAGGCCAGTGAACATAATGCCTTGCAGAGGCCCCAACACACTCGGTGGTAAGCCGAAGAATGTGATCGCCTGCGGCAGCAATTGCAACACGATGGCGCCTACCACCGGTCCCCATGTTGTTCGCATACCGCCCACAACAACCATCGTCAGCACAGCTGAGGAAGCAAGCAGGCCGAACTGATCGGGCTCGATGAAGCGGAAATAATGCGCGTAGAGGCCACCAGCCAAACCAGCAATCGCTGAGCCGATGCCAAACACGGACACTTTCACCCAGATCGCATTGCGCCCCAACATAGAGAAAGCAAGTTCATCATCGCGCAAGGCACTCATCATGCGACCATAGGGACCAGTCGCCATCCAACGTACGAACCACACAGTGAGTGCCGCAATGACTACGACGAGAACGGCATAGGCCTCGCGCCCTACTTCACGGATCAGGAAAGGAGGAATGTTAGTAAGCCCGCCCGCTCCGCCAATCTCATGAAAGTGCTTTGCGAGTTCAATCAGTCCAAGCTGGAAGCCGATCGACGCAATCAGAAGATAGTCGCCCGATACGCGCAAAGATGGAAGCGCAACGAGGATCGATGATACAAGAGCGGCGCCCGCACCAATGAGCATAGCCAAGGGAACTGGAACACCGGCTTCCTTTGCCAGCATTGCCGAGGTGTAAGCGCCGATGGCGTAGAAAATGGGATGAGCGATCGAAATCAGGCCGCAATAGCCGATGATCAGATCGAAGCTCGCTGCGAGGATGACGAAGAGGCCAACCAGAATGATGATGGTGACAATGTATTCCATGGCTCAACCTCCGTTTGCTTCGGACGGAGAGGCGGGCAGGGTCGTTACCGTTTTTCGCTTCAGCTTGGAGGCGCGCTCAGGCCAATGGAAACCGCGTGGGAAGAGCACGATGGCAAGGAAGAGGAAGGCATAGAGCATAAAGCCCTGCCAGGCCGAGGGAATGAACAGGATCGACGAGTTCTGGACAAGTCCGAGAACGACGGCCGCAAGCGCCGCCCCCCAAAGATTGCCGATGCCGCCAATGATGGTGGCTGCCACAGCAAACAACATCAACTCAGTTGCAGCCGAAGGCTGTACCTGAGCGCGCGTGCCATAAAGAAACATGCCGACCGCACAGATGGCTCCCGCAATCGCCATTGAGACAAGCATTACACGATCTTTTTTGATGCCATAAAGCTCGGCGAGATCAGCATTGTCAGCTACGGCTATCATGAATTGGCCCCACCGCGTGAAGCGGAGAAAGGCCCAGAGGAGGACGAGGACGGTCGCCATCGCGGCCAATGCGGGGAGATCCCATGCGCTAATGGCAATGCCACCCACAAGCGACACGGGCCAGAACATGGTCGGAAAGATGGTCGTTGGCCAAGTTCCGAAAATGAGCATCAAAACATAGCTGACGAATTGCGAAACGATGAGCGTGAAGATGAAAACGAACATCGGTGAGGCTTTACGCGTTCGCAGCTTTGCAAAGCCGAAATATTCAATGGCGATCGCTGTTGCTATGCCACCTGCAAAGCAAGCAATGAGGCCGAAGAATCCGTTGAGCCCGAGAACGCGGACAGCCACATAGGCGCAATAGAACGCCACACTCATGATGGCGGCCTGCGCAAAATTAAAGACCTTGTTGACCTTGAGGACGAGCGCAAAGGCCAGCGCAAACAGAACGAAATAGCTCGACGTCGCAAAGGACGTCCACAAAATCTGGCTGGCGATAGCGAGGTCTAACATCATTGATCCAGTGGGAAAGTGGCCCGGCGCGTTTGCACCGGGCCAAACGTTTTATTGTCCGACGATGGCTTTAGTCGTCCACTTCCCGTTCTTCACCTCAACGAGGTAGACGGGCTTGTTGACTGTGTGGTCTTCCGACATTTGAAGCTTACCAGTCAACGGCAGATCAAATGTCTTAAGAGCCAGCATCTCCTTCCGGAAATTTTCGCCCGTCATCGGAAGGCCCTTCTTGTCCATCGATGAAAAAACGGCGGCAATCATCACCGGAGCATCATATAGATACTGCGTGTAGGGTAGACCGTTCGGTGCGCGACCGACTTCCTTCTGCCAACGATCCACGTATTCCTTTACAGCTGGCAAATCACCAACACCAGGTGCGAGCGAGGTCGCGATCACACCTTCTGCGGCAGCGCCGAGCTGTTCGATGAGCTTCGGATTGTAGATGCCGGAATAGGAGGTGATCGGCACGTTGATACCAAGCTGACGTGCCTGCGCAATCACCTGCGGGCTTTCGCTGACGAGGCCTTGCAGATGAACGATTTCAGGGTTGGCTGCACGAATCTTCAGGAGCGGACCGGTAAAGTCCGTTGCTTTCTGATCGTAGGATTCGCTGGCAACGATCTGACCACCGGCTTTCGCGACAGTATCACGATAGACAGCAGCGGCTGGAATGCCGGTTTCATTATTGATGAAGAGGACAGCGGCTCTCTTCTTGCCCATGTCCTTCACCGAATAATTCGCGACGGCCTTGATGTCGACGTCGGCGAGCGGGAATGTGGTGTAGACATAATCGCCGAGTTTGGCGATATCGGGAGACGCAGCGCCGACGGACAATTCGACAACTTTGTTATCGTTGGCAATTGGCGCGACGGCCTTCACAACACCCGACCATGCGGTGACGAACACCGGCACTTTTTCGACGCTCACAAGACGGTTGACGGCCTGAATGCCAACCTGCGGATCGGCCTGCGTATCGAGCAGAACCATCTCGAGCTTTTTGCCGTTGATGCCACCCTTCTTGTTGATCTCGTCAACGGCCCATTGGGCCGCCTTGACCTGATCATTGCCGTAAAGCGCCTGGCCGCCCGTGAGCGGCATGGCGAGGCCGAACTTCAAAGTCGGCTGCTGTGCGGAGACGCCGCCGGAGGCGAGCATCAGCGCACCAAAAGCCACGGCGGCCTTAAGGCCGGTGCGGCGGGACAGGGTCCAGTCAGTCATTTTAGTCTCCCCTCGGTTGATCTTGATTAAGCTACGGCCGCAACGCTTTTCAGCGCAACGATCGCATCGGCAGTCGGCATGACATCGGCATATTTTTCAGCCATGTCGAACAAATTGACCGCGTGCGAGACCTGACTGCGGTCATAAACCGCATCCTGCGGGACAAGCACACGGAAATTATAGGCAAAGGCATCGACAACGGAGCCGCGGACGCATCCGCTTGTCGTGCATCCGGTGACGACGAGCGTGTCAGCACCCAGATTGATGAGATAGCTTGCGAGCGGCGTACCGAAAAATGCGCTCGGATGTTTCTTCGGCAAAAGAATATCGGCCTCGCGTGGCGCCACTTCTTCCACGAAATCATACCCACGCGATGCGACATTCATGATGGCGGGCACCTTATCGGAGAGACGGCCCGTATCGAAATTCAACTTGGGTGCGACATGGGGATAAAGCACCGGCCAATTATTGGCGCGAAACTCTGCCAAGAGGAGAGCAATCTTGTCGACAGCATTCCAACCGATCTCGCCACAGGATGTGGGGAATTCCTTGATCGCATCCCAGAACGGCACACGCTTTGTGCCTACGGTGCGATATTGGACATCGATGATGAGAAGTGCGGGCTTCTTGCCGAGGCCAGTGGGGCGGCCAAATCCGGCCGCGCGGTAAGCGCGCTGCTCTTCTTCAGGAATGATGCCGTCCCAAGGGCGTGCCATGTTCAACCTCAAACCTTGTAACGCGCTTCGAGCGCATCCCAGCGCGGCTTTGCAACCGCTGCCTGCCGTTCCTCAAACGTCGCTAAACGGTCGGCGACATGGGCCAATGAACCGTCACGCTTAAGTGCGGAGAGCACGTCGTAAGAGGCGCGCAACGCCGCCTGCAGTGCGGCGTTGGCGTAAAGTACGCCGGCGAAGCCCATGCTAGCCAAAGCTTCGCGGCCGGGATCGGGCGTCTTGCCGCCGAAGACGATGTTGGCGATCTGCGGCACCGGAATTTCACGACCGATCCGTGTCATCTCCTCAACCGTGACCGGCGCTTCGACGAAGGTTGCGTCAGCGCCCGCTGCGACAAAAGCCTGCGCCCGCGCAATGGCATCGTCCAAGCCATGAACAGCGCGCGCATCGGTGCGCGCGACGATTTGGAAGTCGGCATCGCCACGCGAGTCGACGGCAGCCTTGATCTTGCTGACCATGTCATCCAACGGGACGACATCCTTGCCTTCGAAATGGCCGCATTTCTTTGGGAAAACTTGATCTTCGATTTGAATGCCCGCGGCACCGGCGCGTTCGAGCACCTTCACAGTGCGCACCATATTCACCGCATTGCCAAAACCTGTATCGGCATCGACAAGCAAGGGAACGGAGACAGAATCGGCAATGGCGGAGACAGCATTGGCCACTTCAGTCAGGGTAGTGAGGCCGATATCAGGCGCGCCCAAATGCATGTTCGCAATACCTGCACCGGTGACGTAGCAGACTTCAAAGCCAAGCTCTTCGATGACGCGCGCGAACATCGCGTTCGCCGCGCCAGGAAATGGCAATGCCTGACGGCGCGCCAGAATGGCTTTCAATTTCGATGTCGACCGCATTTCAAACAGAACTCGCCACGTTACCGATATTCATCTTCGATTGCTGGATATGATGCCGCATGGCGGCTTCCGCTTTGCTGGGGTCGCGCGTCTTCAGCGCAGCCAGAATGGCGCGATGCTCCGCCAGCGCTTGTTTTGCGCGGCCCGAATGGGTGCTCGAACGGAAACGATAGACACGCAACAAATGGTAGAGATCGTCGCAGAGATGACGCTCAAGTCGAATGTTGCCGCTCGCGCGCGCGATACCGAAATGAAAATCCTCGTCGCCGCCGCGCTGGAAATAGGATTTCCCCGACGCCAGATCGGGCGCTGTTGAATGGGTTTCGAGCGCGGCTTCAAGATGGCTGAGCTCCGCATCGGAGATCCGCTCGGCCGCGAGGCGGCAAGCCATGCCCTCCAAGGCTTCGCGGATCTCGAACAGCTCGACCAAATCGTCGCGTGAGAATTCGATAACGCGCGCGCCAATGTGAGGGGTGCGGGTGACGAGGCCCTTTTCGCTCAAACGGAGGAGAGCCTCACGCGCCGGAGCGCGGCTCACTCCAAAGCGGCTGGCGATCTCGGCCTCGCTGATCGGACTGCCCGGCGGGAAATCGCCACGCACGATCGAATCGACCGCCATGTCGAAAACCTGCGCCGCGAAGGTTTGCCGGTTCACCATCGGAGAATTCATATTTCCTACGGTATACAATCGACAATAGCTGTCAACTCGTTCAAATAGCGACCGTTTCCTTTGTGCGGCGCACAAAAAAGCCCGCGCCGAAGCGCGGGCTTTTCCATTTTGGTTAGATCGGCGATGGATTGATCAGCCGAACTTCTTCTGCCCGGCGACCCAGGTCTCGCTGACCTTGATCTTGCTGATCGTATCGGGATCGACCTTGTAGGGATTGTCCTCAAGGATCGTGATGTCCGCTTCCTTGCCCTTTTCGAGCGAACCGATGCGGTCGCCCATGCCGCATTGGCGCGCGGCATCGATGGTCACGGCGCGCAGCGCCTGATCAACGGTGATCGCCTGATCCTTGCCGATGATCGAATTATCGATGATGCAACGGCGTGTGACCGCTGTTTCGACCAGGTTGAGCGGGCCGAGCGGCGAGCAAGGCGAATCCGTATGGAGCGTGAAGGGCAGACCATTCTTCACGCACCAGCCCGTCGGATCGGCATTCATCGCGCGCTCAGGACCGAAGATTTCATCGCGATAGGCCGCACCATAAAGGCGGACATGGTTCATCAAGAAGCTCGGCTGCACATTGAGCTTCTTCATGCGCTGAACTTGATCGGCACGCGCCATCGTCGAATGCTCGATGCGGTTGATGCCCAAAGCTGTCGAGCTGCCATAAGCGGCTTCGATAGCGTCAAGTGCAATATCTTGCGCATAGTCGCCATTGCAATGGATCTGAACCGGCATGCCCATCGCTTTGACGTCTGCGACCATCTGCTTCAACTGTGCAGCATCGTAGTTCGGGCTGCCTTTCGAGGTCGTGTTCATGTAGGGCACAGTCTGTGCGCCGGTTTCGGTCTGATCCGAGCCGTCGCCGACGATCTTGATGCCATACACAGTCAACATCGAATTCGGAAATTGCACCGCCTTCGCACCGAAGCCCATCTTCATGTAAGGCGCGAGACCCTTGCGGTCCTCATAAATGATCGAGCAACTCACGCGGCATGGCAGCCCGTTCGACAGTTTGGCATAAGGCTCAAGCCATTCGGCGCGAACAGTGCCCGGCTCATGGACGAACGTGTTACCCACGGCCGAGACAGCGCGCGTGAATTCACGCACCGCCTTGATCGCAATTTGTGGCGTGATCTTCGGAAGGCACATGCCGACATATTTCAGGATCAACGGCATTTCATAGATGAGACCGTTGAGCTTGCCATCGGGACCGCGCCCGTAATAGCCGCCGCCCGGAATTTCTCCGATGTTCTCGGGCACATTGCCCATTTCCAGCGCCTTGCTGTTGAGGCAGGCATCATGGCCGTTGGTGTACCAGACAAACATCGGATGCTGTGTGGAAACCGTATCGAGCTCTTGGCGCGAGAGATCGCCGCCTTGCAGCAGATTGTCGAAGTTCGAAAAATTGAGCCACTGTCCCGGAGGCGTGCGCGACGCGAAGCCACGCATCGCATCGATCAGCTTCGCGCGCGTCGGATAGTTTGTGTAGCCGATGTCATTGAGCAGTTCGAGATAGATCGAAGACAAGATGACATGGTTGTGCGGATCGACCAGGCCCGGCAACAGCGTGCGTCCGTCGAGATCGACAATTTTTGTGTTCTTGGTCTTGAGGCCGGCGAGCGCGGACTGGCTACCCGCCGCAAGCACCTTGCCGCCGCCGATTGCCAGGGCGCTAACGGGTGCGACGCCCGGCATCGGGATCACGGTGCCATTGATGAAAATTGTGTCGGCACCGCCGTCGGCGGCAAATGCCGAACGCGTCGAGCCAACAGTCGCCGCCGCGGTCGCTGCCGCCGCAGCGCCAGCCATAAATCCACGGCGCGTGGGTGAGGCGAGGCCGCTAAAATTACCAGCTCCATCCGCAAACAGTTCATTGCGCAAATGGAATTGCGAAAAACACCCGAGACACATGGTTCGACTCCAATCCTTAGATTCAACAACTTTATCGCATGGCGCTGTTTGAAGGTACAATCTTGGATTGTAAACACCCCCCATTTTGGGGCGCGATGGATAGCCGCGCCACTGGTAAAGATTGTGTTAAAAAAGCGGCTCAAATAGGGTGCCTGTCGTTTTGGGAGGCAATCATGCGCTTTAGACTTTCAGCCGTAGCACTCGCAGGTGCGGCACTCTTTTCAATCATTTCGGCGTCTGCACAAACACCGCAAACGGCTGTGAAACAATTGCCGGCAACTGCCAAGGGCGATGAAAAGGATAAGGCTGCCGAATTGGCCCAAAAGCTGACCAATCCGGTCGCCGACCTGATCTCGGTTCCCTTCCAATTCAACTGGAACGGACGCATCGGCCCGGCGAATAAGGGCCAGCAGGCCTATATGAATTTCCAGCCGGTCATCCCGATCCACATCAATCAGGATTGGAACCTGATCGCGCGTACTGTGGCTCCAATCCTTTGGCAGACGGAGATTTTCCCTCGCGCTGGCACCCAATCCGGTCTTGGCAATATCGAACAGAGCTTCTTCTTCTCGCCGGTTAAGCCGATCGGCGGTTGGATCGTCGGCGCAGGCCCGATCCTTTATCTGCCGACTGCGACAGATAAGCTGCTTGGCACATCGCAGACCGGTGCTGGTCCGACAGCGGTCGTGCTGCGCATGCAGGGTCCGTGGACTTACGGCATTCTGGCCAATCAGGTGTGGGGCTTTGCAGGGCCGGTCTCTTACGGGTCGAAGCCGATCAACCAAGTCTATATGCAGCCCTTCATCTCCTACACGACGAAGGAAGCATGGACCCTCACGCTCAACAGCGAGAGCCAATATGATTGGCTCACCCAGAAATGGACGATGCCCTTCAATTTGACCGTGTCGAAAATGGTCATGTTCGACAAGCTGCCCGTAAGCTTCGGGATCGGTGTACGCTATTTCGCAGCATCACCAAACGATGGACCGAAGGGCTTCGGCGCTCGCGCATCGATCACGTTCCTGCTGCCGGACAAATAAAAACGGCATCGGTGTACAAGATCAAAAGGGCGGCTTAGGCCGCCCTTTTTTCATGGCTGTGCGGATGTTCTTGGCGGTTACGTTTGTTTGCGTGCGCGGCTTACATTTCCGATTTTGCCAAGGCTACACCATCGTCGCGCAACCAAACATAAAGTGCAGGTATCACAAGCAATGTCAGCGCGGTCGATGAAGCCAGACCGAACACCATCGAAATGGCAAGCCCTTGGAAGATGGGATCGGTTAGGATGAAAGCGGCACCAATAATGGCAGCCGCCGCTGTCAAGACGATGGGTTTGAAACGTGTTGCACCGGCTTCCATCAGTGCATTCTTCATCGTCATCCCAGCAGCCCGGGCATGACGAATGAAGTCAACGAGGAGAATGGAATTGCGAACGATGATGCCCGCCAAGGCGATGAAACCAATCATCGATGTGGCGGTGAAGGCGGCATTGAAGAGCCAATGGCCGAATACAATGCCGATCAGCGTCAAAGGCACTGGGACAAGAATGACCAGCGGTAGCAAGAACGAGCCAAACTGCGCGACGACGAGCAGATAGATACCGAGTAAAGCGACGATGAATGCCGCCCCCATATCGCGGAACGTGACATAGGTCACCTCCCATTCGCCATCCCAGAGAATTGTCGGCTTGGTCTCATCAAGCGGCTTACCGTGATATTTGATTGTGGGCATTCCCGCCTTACCGAAATCGACTGTCTTCATCGCCTCTTCAACAGCAAGCATTCCATAAATCGGCGCTTCAAAACGACCCGCGAGATCCGCCGTCACCATCTCGGCATAATGTCCGTCGTGACGAAAAATGGGCCATGAGCTTTGTTCGCGCCTCACGCGCACGACGTCGCCAAGTTCGACATTTTTGCCCTGACGCGCTGTGCCACCGGCAGGCAAGGGCGTCGACAAAATCTTTTCAGTCCAGGCCAGATCCTCCTTCGGAAGTGCGACAGTGATGTCGATTGGCTTCAAACCCGGTCCGCGTTGCGAATAGCCGATCTTCACACCGCCAACGAGAGCGGCCAACGTGTCATAGACGCTGCGCTCCTCGACGCCGTGGAATTCGAGCGCATCCTGATCAATGGCGAAACGAATCCTTTCTCCACGCGTGCCGAGACTGTCATCGACATCGACGACGAAATCGACCTTGTTGAAGGCCTCGCGCATTTTACGCGCCGTCTCGCGCCGCGTTTCCGCATCAGGGCCGTAAATTTCGACCATCAATGTAGCGAGGACCGGCGGACCCGGCGGCACTTCAACAAGTTTGAGGCGCGCACCGTCAGGCAACGTAAGGCCCGCTAACCGTTTACGGATATCGAGGGCGATATCGTGGCTGACGCGCGATCGATCAGCCTTCGGCGAAAGATTGATCATGAGATCGCCGAGCTCAGGCGTCTCGCGATAAAAATAATGGCGCACAAGGCCGTTAAAATTGAAGGGCGACGCCGTGCCGGCATAGGCTTGGATCGACGTCAATTCCGGTAGGTCGGCCAAGCGTTTGGCAATCGCAAATAATTGATTTTGTGTGTCCTCAAGCGTCGCGCCGCGCGGTAGATCTAGGACGATCTGGATTTCGGATTTATTATCGAATGGCAGCAGCTTCACGCGCACAGTCTTGGTGGCAAACAAGGCCATCGATACCAAGGTCGCGAGTGTAACACCGAGTAAAAAGCGTTTTGCAATTTTCTGATTAGCAATCACCGGGCGCGCCATGCGCCGGTAGAAGCGCCCCATCGCGCCTTCATCATGGTGGTCAATGTGCATTTCATCTGGCGTTGCAAATTTCTTGCGTGCGATCTTCAGAAGTAACCATGGTGTGATGGTCACAGCGACGAAGAACGAGAAAAGCATCGCCATCGATGCATTGGCCGGTATGGGGCTCATATAAGGGCCCATCAGACCGGAAACGAACATCATTGGCAAAAGCGCAGCCACAATGGTGAGCGTGGCAACAATCGTCGGATTCCCGACTTCGGCAACCGCCTCAACCGCTGTTTCGACAAGGCCACGTTGGCCACGCATACTCCAATGTCTAACAATGTTTTCGACGACGACAATGGCATCGTCGACGAGAATACCAATTGAAAAAATCAGTGCAAAAAGGCTAACCCGATTGATTGTATATCCCATGAGCCATGAAGCAAAAAGCGTCAGTAAGATTGTCGTTGGAATGATGACAAGAACGACAAGCCCTTCGCGCCAACCAATGGCAAGAGTGATAAGAACAACGATTGAGACGGTTGCCAAGGCGAGATGGAAGAGAAGCTCATCTGCCTTTTCGGTCGCGGTCTCGCCATAATCGCGCGTGACGCTGATGCCAATATCAGATGGAACAATTCGACCTTCGACCAATTTAAGCCTCTGCATAATATCATGCGAGACTGTGACAGCATTAGCCCCTTTGCGCTTGGCAAGAGCGATGGAGACAGCAGGTCTAATCTCGAGGCTACCATTGTTCTCCGGTGTCATCGTGAAAGCGCGTTTGTCGCGTTCGAGAGCACCAACGACGATGCGCGCGACATCCTTAACATAAACTGGTCGACCGTCACGCGTTGTCAGCAAGAGCAAGCCGACATCAGGGACGCCTTGTAAAGTTTGGCCTGCAAGAACCGGCAAGGATTTTCCCTGATCGCGGAACGAACCGATCTGAAAGCTACGATTGGCATTGACCAGCTTATCGATCATTTGGTTGAGCGTAACACCATAGAGCGCAAGCTTTTCTGGATCAGGTTCGATACGAATTTGGTTCGGGCTTCCGCCGACAAGATAAGTACCGGCCACGTTCTCGACCTTACTCAGTTCGAGTCGTAATTCATCGGCAACCTGATAAAGCGCGTTATCCGTCCAACGATCCGTTTTGCCCGGCTTGGCAGCGAGCGTTAAAACAACAATCGCCACGTCATTAATTCCACGCCCAACGATTAGCGGCTCTGGCACACCTTTTGGTAGCGCTCCAATGTTGGCGCGTATCTTTTCATGGATTCGAAGGATGGCGGCATCTTCGTCAGTGCCCACGAGAAAACGTGCCGTGACGACAGCCCGATCATCCATCGTCTGCGAATAGACATGTTCGACGCCGTTTATGCCTTTGACGATGGTTTCGAGTGGACGCGTGACGAGTTCGACGGCGTCGTCCGCTCGCCACCCATTGGCTTCAACAATGATGTCAACCATCGGCACACTGATTTGCGGCTCTTCCTCGCGCGGCAAGGACATGAGTGCAATCACGCCAACGATCAAAGACCCGATGAGCAGAAGAGGCGTTAATGGCGACGTGATGAAGGCGCGGGTGAGAATGCCGGATAAGCCAAGCGGCATTGTAGGCGCGCGATTTTGATCCTGATTGACTGGGTTCGTGGCGCTCTGCTCAATGGATTGTGTCATGGTGTCACCACGACATCGCCAGCTTTGAGACCGGACAGAATTTCAATGTCGCTGCCGCGGGTTTCGCCGGGCTGAACCGCGACCTCGATGCCATTCTTCAATCTTACGAACCAGACGCCAGCGCGCACGGTTAAGGCCGACTTCGGAATGAAGATTGCGGCGCGTTGACCCGTTGGCACCAGTACGCGCGTACGCTCGCCGATGAAGTAATCGGCCAAACCCTCGACATCGACATCGGCGATAACGCGGCCGCCTTGCACATCAGGATAGACGATACGGACAACACCCTTTTGCGTGACGTTGGAATCCGTTTCACCACGCCCGGCAATCGTGACGGCAGCGCCGGCGCGCAAGAAACGCGCATGGCGTTCGGGCAATTGCAGACGCAGGATCATGCCGTCCACTGCAATGGTCGCCACAGTCTCGCCGGGCATCACTACCTGCCCTTCGACGACAGGCACTGTGATAACGCGGCCTTTGCCGGGCGCAAGCACACCACCTTCCGACATCTGCTGGAGGAGCACGTCACGATCCGCGTTCAGTGCCGACAAAACGCGCTCGGCCACATCCAATGCGGTGCGCGATTGATCAGCCTGCGTTTGGGTGCCCGCGCCGCGGCGGACGAGTTCCTGATAGCGCTCGGCATCGGAACGTGCCTGATCGCGCTGCGCCTGTTGGGACTTGATGCGCTGGTCGAGGCCGCGCACTTGGAGCTGCATTTTCTGGTCGGCGATGAGTGCAATCTCTGCGCCCGCATCGACCCGCTGGCCTTCCTTGATCTTCAATTGCTCGATGATGCCGCCGATCCTGGCTCTTGCGGTCAAAAGGCGGCCAGGCTCCACGGTCGCGACAACGGCCTTATAATCCTCGACGAGGCGCCGCTCTACGGTCATCTCACCGGCAAATGCCGTCGGGATCAGGGTAACAAACACCAGTACAGAAAGGCGGACCATGGACGTCTCCTCATTATCGCTTGACATGTATATTTATATTCTCTAATTTAGCAAGTATGAATTTAGAGGCGCTCACCACACAGGCCGGACGGGCAGAAACGCTCTTAAAGGCCATCGCCAATCGCTATCGTCTGATGGTGCTCTGCGAGCTCCATCAGGGCGAGCTCTCCGTGTCGGCCTTGCAGCAGCGGATAGGGCTCAGCCAATCCGCGCTCTCGCAACATCTCGCCAAGCTGCGCGCGGAAGAGATTGTCACGACAAGGCGCGATGCGCAGACGATCTATTACTCGCTCGCGAGTCCCGAGATCAGCCGCATTATCGCAACGCTGCATGACATCTATTGTTCAGATTCCTGCCCACCCGAAAGGACATGATCATGACCATCGACCGCATCGTAATGGCCTTTGCCGGTACCGTCGTTCTCGTCAGCGTTTTGCTCTCCGTCTATGCCAGCCCGAGCTGGCTTTGGCTGACGGGATTTGTTGGTGCCAATCTTTTGCAGGCTTCGTTCACTGGCTTCTGCCCGCTGGCGATGGTGTTGAAAAAGTTCGGCGTGCAGCCCGGCAAAGCCTTCGCCTAAGGTTCGGTGTCTCAAACGGGAGCGCGTTGTGTTTTCTTTCTTCCGACGCGGCGCGGCGGTTGCCACCGATCAAGCCTCACATGACGATCTCGCCAAGGCCTCGCAGACCGGCGCATGCACCATCATTGATGTGCGTGAACCGAACGAGTTTGCGGCGGGCCGCGTGCCGGGAGCGCGCAACATGCCGCTCTCGCGTTTCAACCCTGCAGCACTGCCACAGGACAAGCCGATCATCCTGATTTGTCAGGCCGGAGGACGCTCGGCGCGCGCGCTTTCGGCCTGCCGCGCGGCGGGATTGGCCGATGCACGGCATTACAAGCCGGGCACTGGAGGCTGGATCGCCAAAGGCAGCCCAATCGAAAAGTAAACTGCGCCCTCGCAGGCAATGGATACAACGTCGTATCGAAGCATAGCGCCTCACCGCACGGGATTGAGGCGCAACAATCGTCCTTGAGGACTGTCCGTCAGAAGATAGATGAAACCATCGGGTGCTTGCCGCACGTCCCGGATGCGTTCCTGCAAATTGTTGAGCATACGCTCCTCGGTAGCAATGCGTGTACCATCGAGTGTCAATCGCGACACGATTTCACCCGCAAGTGCACCGACGAGCAATTGTCCTTTCCATTGCGGGTAACGATCGGACGTCACAAACGCCATGCCAGACGGAGCGATGGAGGGATCCCAAACATAGATGGGCTGCTCCATCCCTTGCGCCGCTGTGCCAAGTCCAATTTTAGCGCCTGAATAATGTTTGCCGTACGCGATGACAGGCCAGCCATAATTTTTGCCGGCTTGCGGGATATTGATTTCGTCACCACCCTTCGCGCCATGCTCGACAGTCCAGAGTGCGCCTGTCTGCGGGTGAATGGCAGCAGCTTGCACATTGCGATGGCCGTACGACCAGATCTCCGGTTTCTTGTCGCTCTGTCCGACGAAGGGGTTGTCGCGCGGGACACTCCCATCGAGATTAATCCGGACGATTTTGCCCAGATGATTTGAGAGATTTTGCGCTTGGTCCATCAGCGCGAAACGTTCACCCAATGTGATGAACAAAGTACCGTCGCGCGCAAAGACGAGACGACCCCCAAAATGCATCGCATTGGCGTATGACGGCTCTTGCCGGAAAATGACTTTTACATCGTCAATGCGTTCAGCATTGGCAGACAAGCGCGCGACGGCCACGCTGGTTCCGTTGGCTTGCCCGCGCGGTTCTGTGAAGCTGAACACGATACGACGCGATGTGGCGAAATCCGGCGCGAGCGCTACGTCGAGCAACCCGCCTTGGCCGCCCGCCGCGATGGCTGGCAAACCAGCAATGCGCACCAGCTTTCCGCGCGAATCCACTAGGTTGAGACGGCCGGGACGCTCCGTCACCAACATGCGGCCATCTGGCAGGAAAGCGATCGACCAAGGGTGTTCAAGCCCCTTGGCCACCGTGTCCACATTCAGCTGCATCGCTTGGGTTGAGAATGGCTGCGCCGCAACAGAAAGCGGGGCAATGGTCAGCGCCAAGCAAATTGCCCCAATCAAGGGAAGGATAAGCATAGGGCAATCTCCCGGTGGTTCGCGTCGGCATTCCAGCCTCGCTTAACTGCCATTCTACTCTGCGCGCATCTCGGAAATCCGCCTCACGATTCTCCGAACACACAAAGGCGAAATATGCTCATTCATCGCCGAAAAAGAATGGTACAGCTGCCCCGGCTTGAACGGGGGACCCCCAGATCCACAATCTGGTGCTCTAACCAACTGAGCTACAGCTGCATGCTCTTGTGAAGCGGGCGGAAACTAATCCGAGGGTGACGTCATTTCAAGCCGAAATGCATCCCGCAACGAAGAAAGGGCGACCTGCGCCGCCCTTCCGATCTCTACTATCCTTGTTTTCGATAGATGCAGCCCTCAGGGCTTGGGCTGGTCGAACAGGGATCGAAGACGCTCATTGTTGCTTTCGAACGCCTTTTGGAAATAAGTCGCCATTTCACGAGCCTGACCGGCGACGATTTCGAACTGTACCCGAGAATGTCGCGCATTGACGGCCAAAGCATCGGCAAAGGTCCGCGCGTCTTTGGCATCCTGCCACCACGCTAGAGCGGCTTCTGACTGCGCTTTGACGAGTTCGTTCCATGCCGCGGGCATGACGTTGTCCGGCGCGGCGGGGACAATGATCGCGTCTGGCGTCACAGGATCGGTAGATTTGGCGGTCTCCGGCTTGGCCTTCAGCGGCTTTGCAGGGGCCGTCTTGTCGGCCTCCACCTTGGTCGTTTCCGTCTTGGCAGCTTCAGTCTTGGCAGCTTCGGTTTTGACAGCTTTGCTGGCCGCAGCGGGTTCCGGCTTGCCGGAGGCGCTCTTGGCGAGGGTCACGGGCTTGGCCCGGCCCGCCTTATGGGGCGTCGACATGGCTCTATCCTCTATGGGTCGGTGCTTGGACAATGATCCGCGCCTTTCGGCCCGGTGACGGCTTGATGAAACAACGGAAAGGCGACCCCGGCGAAATGCGCCGGGGCCGAATCTAGATCAAATCAGCGCTTTGTGGCTTCCGAAGCGGCCTTCTGCACTTCCGAGGCGGCCTTCTGCATGGTCGCCTGCGCTTCGGTCGCAGCCTTCTGCACCGTGCTCTGAAGCGCAGTACCGAATTCTTGCATCTGCGACTGCAGCGCCGACATTTGCGACTTCAGGAAATCGGCCTGATGTTGCATCACTTCCTGCACGTCGCGCGAGCGGACAATCTTTTCAGCCAAGTCGAAAGCAGCCGAAACATTCTGTTCAGCGTAGGTGAACGCCTTCTTGGCCATGTCCTTGCCATTCGCTTGGACCGAGTCGGCCTGCGTTTCGGCAGCCGAGACTGCCTTGGTGGCTGCGCTCATGAAGCCGCCAACGGCTTTCTTCGCCTGATCGACGCTTTTTTCGGCCATATCGCGCATTTCGTTGGGGATTTCATAGTTGAAAGGGGGCTTTGTCATGGGACTGTCCTCATTGGAGGGAGTGGGCCACGGCCTATCCGTTCCTCTCCCAAATTGTGCATCGCAATATATTGCTGCACTGCACAAAGTCAAGTTCATCTTCTGTCGCTAGTCGCTTTTTTTTGCCGCACAGAGATTAACCCTAACCCCAAAAGCTGTTCCGCTAACCATTCCGGGGCGTGGGCTTCGGTTCCGCAATATGCTTAAAAAAGTCTGAACGCATTCCCTCACGGCATCCGGGGCACAGATGGGGCAAGACAAGCCAAACGGCAGTGCAACGCCTATAGTAGGCGATCCCGACCTCGTGCGCCTCGCAGCCGAGGGCGCTGCGCTCGTTTTAGTCGCTGCAAATGGAACGGACGTACTCTGGGCGAGTCCTGCCGGCGCTCAGATGATCGGTGCGCCCTACCCTGTTAACGGCTTCCGCTTTTCGACTGGGCTTGCTCCCATTGAACGGCTCGTCAATCTGGCCAGCGAGACAGCGCCTGTCGAGGGCGCGCGGCTCGAGCGCTTGCGGTTCGTCAATGGGCGCCAGCTCTCCGTTGTCACTGTCGCGGCACGACGCGCTCTGGGGCCGGATGGACGCCCGCTTCTTATGCTGACCTTTGCCGGACAGCGCGGGGCACCGACGTCCCTGCCCGATTGGCTAACAGACCGGGGCAATGCCTCACCAGGTGAGACGCCGCCGCCTGCTCCGGAAGCTGCTCAGCTATCGCGCCTACGCTTCACATATCGGCTTGATGCTGAGTTCCGTTTCGACGCTATCGACGATTCCTTCACCGCAATACTGCCGGACGGGTTCGTTCTAGTCGGCCGCTCATGGTCGGAACTGATCGCCACTGGCGTTATTGACGAAGGCGACCGGATGGGCGCAGCGCTCGCGGCGCGCGAAACGTTCCACGCATTGCCGGTCCAATTCCCGTCACGCATTGGCGTTTGGCTTGAAGTCGCGCTGTCGGGCACACCCATTCATAATCCTGCGACCGGTTTTGCCGGCTTTCGCGGCTTCGGTTTATGCATAGCAACGACCCGCCCTATCCCTATTTCCGTGACACCACCAGCCGCTGATGAGGCGGAGCCATGTTCAACGCCTGACGCAAAAGACACCATCGCAATCGCCGAACCGCGGATCGACGTCAACGACGAGGCCGACGATGGCAAATTGAGCAAGAGCGAACGCGAGGCCTTCCGCCAGATTGCACGCGCACTCGGTGCGTTCGCCGCAGAGGACACGGCACGATCGGCGCGTTCCGATGACGACGTTATGGGCGACGCGGCAAGCCTTGCAACACAAGCCGATGAAACGGCGGCCGCAGCCGCACAGGAGAGCATCGACGCGACGGCTCGCGTTCATTCTCACGTTCAACCGCCCATCGGCGAGGATGGTATTGAGGATGGCGAGTTCATCGAGATTGACGAGCGCGACATCATCGCGCTGCCCTCGCTCCAGAGTGACGAAACCGTAGCCGCGCGCGATGCTGACAGTCTCGCTGAGAATGCAACACGGCTGCTTGATCGTTTGCCCATCGGTATTGTGGTCTCGCGCGGTGACGTGCCGATCATCATGAACCGCACCATGCTCGATATGATCGCCTATCGCGATATCGACGAATTCTTTGACGCTGGTGGACTCGACGCCATGTTTCGTGGCCGCTCAGCCGACCAAATCGGTATGGCAGCAAAAGGCGGAGATATCGCGCTCTTGCGTAGCGACGGCGGTGTGGTGGCTGCCGAAGCGCGGATGCAAACGATTCAATGGGGCGATCTGCCTGCTACCTTGATGATTTTCCGTCGCCCGTCAGAACAGGACGAGGGTGCTGGACAGGCAACGCTTGAGCTCGAACTACGCCGCCGCGAAACCGAGTTGCAAGAATTGCACGCGGTTCTCGATACCGCGACCGATGGCATCGTTATGCTGGACGGCGATGGACGCATTATGGCGATGAACCGCTCAGCAGAAGCCTTGTTCGGCTATGACCAAAACGAGGTCGCAGGCGAAGCTTTCATCACTTTGCTCGCGCCCGAAAGTCATGCCGCAGCGATCGATTATGTCGAGGGTCTGCGGGCAGGCGGTGTGGCTGCAGTTCTGAATGATGGACGCGAATTGCTCGGCCGCGAACGGCAGGGCGGCTCAATTCCCCTGTTCACAACGATTGGCCGGATCGGCACAGAACACGATCCAAAATATTGCATCGTCATGCGTGACATCACGCCATGGAAGAGGGCCGAAGCCGACCTGATTGCCGCTAAGCGGTCTGCAGAAAGCGCAAATGCACAGAAAAGCGATTTTCTCGCCCGTATGAGTCATGAAATCCGTACACCCATGTCAGCGATCATGGGCTTTGCCGAAGTGATGCTGGACGAGCGTTTCGGTCCCATCGGCAATGAACGCTATCGCGATTATCTAAAAGACATGCACACGTCGGGTGCACATGTGATCAGCTTGATCAACGATCTGCTCGATATCTCCAAAATCGAAGCAGGTCGCGCTGATCTCAATTTTATTCGGCTCGATCTCAATGCAGCGGCATCGAATGCCGCCAATCTGATGCAAAATGAAGCGCGACGGGCGCGGGTTATTCTGCGAATGAACTTGGAAGAACGGCTTCCTGCCATTGTGGCAGACGATCGTTCTATCCGGCAGATTTTTCTTAATCTGATTTCAAATGCAATTAAGTTTTCGGAGGCAGGTGGACAGATCATCGTCTCGACAACACTCTCCGAACGCGGTGAAGTTGTGCTGCGCATTCGCGATAATGGAATTGGGATGCGGGAAGAAGATATCGCCACCGCACTCGAGCCGTTCCGCCAAGTTGGGACTGCACGGCGGAATGGTGGCACGGGGCTAGGACTGCCGCTCACCAAAGCTTTGGTTGAAGCCAATCGCGCCGCGTTGTCGATCCGTTCTGCGCCCGACAAGGGCACTTTGGTTGAGGTTACTTTTCCACCAAACCGTGTGCTTGCCGAATAAGTCTAAACACAGATTTTTTTACGGTCACTGACAGCTCGGAGATTGCGCTATGAAAAACGACTGGGCACTTGCCACCATTGCCTACCCGCTATCGCGGCGCGTATTTCCTCTTGTCAGTTTCGGCCGGGTTCAGGTGGCGCCGTGGGAGAGCCGTGCGGATGCGCCATGGCGAGTGCGCCGCATTGCGTCGAGCCGTGTTGAAATCGGGCCCGATCTTGCGGGCGTCGCAGTCTGCGGCTTGTTAGCCTTCGAGGCTTTCTCACTAGCAAAGCTGCTGACGATGATGCAGAGCATGCCTGGCTAATTGCGCAAAAGTCGCAGGGCGATGCCTCTTCAATTTAAGCGCGTTAGGGCCTAGCCTCGCCCGTGAGGGAGAGGCCAATGGACTTTGCGTTCTCAGACGAAGAAGTGATGATCCGAGACGCGGCGGAAAAGATCGCCGCCGACCGTCTTTTGCCGTTGGCCGAACGGCTTGACCGAGGCGAAGGGCGGGACGATTTTCTCGCAAACCTAAAGCTTCTTGCCGCGAATGGCTTCATGGCACTCAATGTCCGCCCCGAATTCGGCGGCACGGGCGCTGGAACGGTTGCGTTTGCACTCGCGATCGAAGCGCTGGCGAAGGGCTGCGCGTCGACTGCCGTCACAACCTCCGTGACCAATATGGTGGGCGAGGTTATTCAGGCTGTTGGAAGCGCTCAGCAGCGGCAAACCTATCTGCCGCGCATTGCCGATGGAACCTATCCTGCGGGCGCCTTCTGCCTCACCGAAAGCGGTGCGGGTTCTGATCCGGCTGGCATGTACACAAGGGCCCGCAAGGACGGCGATCATTACGTTCTCGACGGCGAAAAGATTTATATCACCTCAGCAGAATATGCCGGAATCTTCGTTGTCTGGGCCGTGACCGATCCTGAAAAGCCGAAAGGAAAAGGCATTTCCTGCTTTCTCGTCGAAGCGGGCACACCGGGCCTGATCATCGGCAAGGCGGAAGAAAAGATGGGCCAGCACGGGTCAGCCACCAATGTGGTCCATTTCGAGAATTGCCGCGTGCCAGCCTCTGCTCTGATGGGACGTGAGAATGATGGCTTCCGCGTCGCGGTCGGCGAGTTAGCAGGCGGACGGATTGGCGTCGCAGCGCTCTCACTCGGCATTGCGCGCGCCGCGCTCGACGCAGCGAAAGCCTTTATCGGCGAAAGACGGCAATTCGGGCAACGTATCGCTGAGTTTCAAGGCATCCAATGGATGATCGCCGACCGGGAGACCGAGCTTGAGGCGAGCCGCCTCCTGATCCTGAACGCGGCTGCGAAGAAGGACCGGGGCGAGCCTTTTGGAAAGGAAGCGTCGATGGCCAAGCTCTTCGCCTCCGAAGCTGCCCACAAAGCAACTGATACAGCGATCCAGCTCCATGGTGGGGCCGGTTATTGCCGCGACTATCCGGTCGAGCGACTGGCGCGGGACGCACGCATCACCCGGATCTATGAAGGCACCTCCGAAATCCAGCGCATGATCATTGCCCGCGAAGTCCTCGGGAATCGGTGACCTGACCTGAAGCACCGGATATCCGCACGGATCCGTATGGTCTTATTGTGCACTGCACAATATGGTCATCTTTCCATGGCATAGATGAGGTCGGGCCGGTTTCCTGCCCGCGCTGAACGGTCTGGCCGGAGGAGGACGAAGTGAGCATTGAAGGTCTTGACCGGCTGTTTGCCCCCCGCTCGGCGGCGCTGGTCGGCGCAAGCCCCCGTCCAGGCTCGCTTGGGCGTTCGGTGATGCAGAAAATTCGCGAGGGCGGCTTTCTAGGCCAGCTGGCGCTCGTCAATCCAAATCATAGCGAGATTGACGGGATCGCGACCGTGCCATCGCTCGCAACACTCCCCTTCATTCCAGAAGTGGTTATCATCGCGACTCCGCGCGAAACGGTCCCCGGGCTCGTGCAAGACGCAGCCGACATCGGGGCTGCTGCAGCAATCATCATCACAGCCGGCTTCACAGCGGACGATCCCCTCGCTGAAGACTTGCGCGCCATTGCACGCCGTACTTCGATCCGTATCGTCGGGCCGAATTGTATGGGGCTCATTGCGCCGCGCGCGCATTTCGATGCGAGCTTTGCGGCCAAACCGGCACTGCCAGGCGATCTCGCGCTCATCTCGCAATCGGGCGCAATCGCCACAGCAATCCTTGAATGGGCGCATGCCAATAAGGCGGGATTTTCTGCCGTACTCTCGCTTGGTGACAAGCTGGATGTCGATTTCGCCGATTGCCTCGACTATTTCGCGCAAGACCGCAACACGCGCGCGATCCTGCTCTACATCGAAAACCTGACCGATGCGCGCAAATTCATGTCAGCGGCGCGTGCTGCCGCGCGCGTCAAACCGGTTCTTGTCGTAAAGGCGGGACGCAGGCATGGACGCAAGCAGACCGGCGTCACACATTCCGCCCGTCTTGCTACACCCGATCTCGTCTATGAAGCCGCATTCCGCCGCGCGGGATTACTCCGCGTGTACGATCTCGACGAATTGTTTGCCGCGGCTGAGACGCTCGCCCATGTGACGCCATTTGCCGGCGATAGGGTTGGGATTCTGACTAATGGCGTTGGGCTGGGCCAACTCGCACTCGATCGGATCGTCGAGCTTGGCGGCCAAATCGCTACGCTCACAGACGAAACGATCGTGAAACTGCAAGCGCAGTTCGGTGCTCGCATGACACCAAGCAACCCTGTCGAGCTGCGTGGCGATAGCGGGCCAGAGCCACACGCCGCCGCCCTGTCGATCCTGCTTGAAGATCCCGGTGTCGATGCTGTGCTCGTCATGAATTCGCCGACCGCGCTTGCATCGAGCCGCGATATCGCGATCAAGATCGCCGAGACCGGACGGGCCTATCGTAGCCAGGCATTGCGCCCAAAACCTATCTTCGCGGATTGGGCGGGGCAGCAATCCGATGTCGAAGAGATTTTTGCAGCGGCACGCATTCCCTCCTATGCAACAGAGGCCGATGCGGTTCGTGGCCTCATGTATCTCGTGCGATGGCGCCGTGCGCAGGATTCGTTGATGGAATTGCCCGCGCGCTTTCTCTCCGAATTCGTGCCCGATACAAAAGGAGCACGCAGCATCATCGATGCTGCGCTCCATGAGGAGCGTCAATGGCTCAATCCAGCCGAAGCCTCCGCCGTGCTCGACTGTTATGGTATTCGCTCTGCGCCTGTGAGCGTGGTGGCCAAAGCCGAAGATGCCGGAATCGCAGCTGAGGCGATGATGGCACTGGGCGCGCCCGTCGCCCTCAAAATCGTCTCGCAGGATATCGTGCACAAAAGCGAAGTCGGCGGCGTCGCGCTCAATCTGGCGGGTCGATATGCTGTGACAGAGGCCGCACGCCGGATGGAAGAGCGCGTCCTCGACGCGCGACCCGATGCGGCGATTGAAGGATTTGCCGTGCAAAGCATGGTGCCGCGCGAGGGCGGGCGCGAATTGATTGCTGGCATTACAGATGATCCGCTTTTCGGACCCGTGATCGTCTTTGGGCGCGGTGGTACCGCTGTCGAGGTCATCGACGACAAAGCCATCGGTCTGCCGCCGCTCGATATGAAACTCGCCGACGATCTGATCGCGCGTACACGCGTCGCACGGACGCTGGGTGCCTATCAGGGCGTGCCGGCAGCCAATCGTGAAGATGTCGCACGCACGCTTGTGAAGCTTGCGCAGATGGCTGTCGATCTTCCTGAATTACAGGATGTCGATCTTAATCCCCTGATTGCCGATGAATCGGGCGTAATCGCACTTGATGCGCGCATGCGTATTGCGCGTCCCTCCCAAGGACGAAAGCGTGGTCCCAATCCACGCCTTGCCATCAAGCCCTACCCAAAAGAATGGGAGCGTTCACTTACGCTGAAAGGCGGATGGAAAGTCGATGTGCGTCCAGTACGACCCGACGATGCACCACTTTATGGGCCATTCTTTGCGGCCGTCACTCATGAGGATCTGCGCCTGCGCTTTTTTGCACCTGTGAAGGATTTTTCTGACGCTTTTGTCGCGAAATTGACCCATCTCGATTATTCGCGGGCGATGGCATTTGCCGCCATTGAGCATGACACCGGCCAGCTTCTCGGCGTCGTGCGGTTACATGCCGATGCCGATCACCGCGAGGGCGAATATGCGATTTTGCTGAGGTCCGATCTGAAAGGACGCGGCCTCGGCTGGGCCTTGATGAGGCTCATCATAGAATATGCGCGGCAAGATGGTCTTGAGACGATCTCAGGTCAGATCCTGCGCGAGAATACGACGATGCTCAGCATGTGCGAGGCGCTCGGTTTTACGGCGCATGGGGATCCAGACGATCCCGATCTCAAAGTCGTGACGCTTGATCTTTCAACGCATAGCCTGTCGCAACAAACAGGTTGATCTTGCACGCGCGGCTCGCTGCGCGATCAATCGATGGCGATGCGGCGACAAGCAGGCGGCATATCCGCCATACGCAATGGCGGTCGCGGTTTGCCGGGTTTGGGATTGAGCGCCTCATCGGTGAACCACCAATCGAGCGAGGCGTCGCAGCCATCGCCGGGCGGCGGCTTGTCTTGCGGCGCGCAATCGGGCGCGTCGGCAGGGCAGGTCAGGCGCACATGGACATGATAGTTATGCCCCCACATCGGCCGCACCTTCGACAGCCATGAGCGATCATCCTGCACGTCGCGGCACAGCGCCTTCTTGATCGCTGCATTGACGAATAAACGTTCGACGCGCTTTTCGCGTGCCAGCAACCGCAGGAACGCGATCGTATCCTGAGACCAAACCGTCCGATCGACATCAAGCCAATCGGCACGGACGATATTGGTTGCAGGCAATTCTTCACGCTCAACCCGCGTAAAGCGGCGCGCGGGCATCGGCATCAGCCAGAGATCGGCATCGAGCCCGCTTTGATGCGAGGCGTGGCCCGTCAACATCGGTCCCCCGCGCGGTTGCGCCATATCGCCGACCAGTAGGCCGGCCCGGCCAGTCTCTTGCGGGACGCGCGCTGACACAGTCTGCAAAAATGTGACGAGATCGGGATGGCCCCAAAAACGATTCCGCGATGGGCGCATCACCTGCCAGTTCGGTCCGTCGAGCGGCAATGCGATGCCGCCTTGCAGACATCCCTTGGAATAAAAGCCGACGACTTCAGGCTTGCCCGGTGCGCTATCCTTGGCGCGGCCAAAGACCTCTTTAGCGACATTGTTTGGATCGGCGGGATTTTTGAGTGAAGGCAAGTCTTTTGGCTGGAGCGTGCCGCGATCCTGCGCGAGCGCAGGCGCTGCGATCAACAACAGCAGAAGAACGAGCGCGCGAATCACGAATCCATCTTCAGAGCGGCGATGAACGCTTCTTGCGGAATTTCGACCTTGCCGAATTGCCGCATACGCTTCTTGCCCTCTTTCTGTTTGTCGAGGAGCTTGCGCTTGCGTGAAATATCCCCGCCATAGCATTTAGCGGTGACATCCTTGCGTAACGCACGAATTGTTTCGCGCGCGATGATCTTGCCGCCGATGGCAGCCTGCACCGGAATTTGGAACAGATGCTGCGGGATCAGATCCTTGAGCTTCTCGCACATAGCACGGCCGCGCATTTCTGCGCGTGTTCGATGCACCAGCATCGAGAGCGCATCGACCGGCTCGGCATTGACGAGCAGCGACATCTTCACGAGATCGCCGGGGCGATATTCGGTGATGTGGTAATCGAACGAGGCGTAGCCCTTCGAGATCGATTTCAGGCGATCGTAGAAATCGAATACGACCTCGTTGAGCGGCAGATCGTAAGTCACCATGGCGCGCTTGCCGACATAATTGAGGTCGACCTGTTCACCACGGCGATCCTGACAGAGCTTAAGGATGCCACCGAGATATTCATCCGGCGTTAAGATGGTAGCCCGGATCCACGGCTCGGCAATCTCCTCGATTTTCATCACATCCGGCATGTCGGCTGGATTGTGTAGATCGATTTCGCTGCCATCGCTCAGCTTCAATTTATAGATGACGGACGGCGCTGTGGCGATCAGATCGAGATTGAACTCGCGCGACAGACGCTCCTGAATGATTTCGAGGTGGAGCAATCCCAAAAAGCCGCACCGAAACCCGAAACCGAGCGCGGCGGATGTTTCCATCTCGTAGGAGAAGCTCGCATCGTTCAAACGCAGCCTGCCCATGGCGGCGCGCAGATCTTCGAATTGCGCAGCATCGACGGGGAAGAGACCGCAAAACACCACAGGTTGCGCAGGCTTGAAACCCGGCAAGGCGGCCGCGCATTCGCGCTTCGTCTCAGTGATTGTATCGCCGACACGCGTATCCGACACCTGCTTGATTTGCGCCGTGATGAAGCCGACCTCGCCCGGACCGAGTTCTGGCAGATCGGTCATTTTCGGCGAGAAGACGCCAATCCGATCGACGTGATATTGCGCGCCCGTTCCCATCATGGTGATCGGAGTGCCTTTTTTCAGCACGCCATCGATCACGCGGACGAGCACGACGACGCCGAGGTAAGCATCGTACCAGCTATCGACGAGCATCGCCTTCAAAGGCGCTTTCTCGTCACCCTTCGGCGACGGCAGTTTATCGACGATCGCTTCGAGCACGGCTTCGATGTTAAGGCCCGTCTTGGCCGAGATCGGCACGGCATCGGACGCGTCGAGGCCGATGACCTCTTCAATCTGTTCCTTGATGCGGTCGGGTTCGGCTGCCGGCAAATCGACCTTATTCAGGACGGGGACGATCTCATGACCGGCATCGAGCGCCTGATAAACATTCGCCAATGTCTGGGCTTCCACGCCCTGAGACGCGTCGACGACGAGAAGCGAGCCTTCACACGCGGCCAAAGAGCGACTGACCTCGTAGGCAAAGTCGACATGGCCGGGCGTGTCCATGAGGTTCAGAATGTAGGTCTTGCCGTTCTTTGCCTTGTATTGCAGGCGGACGGTCTGAGCCTTGATGGTGATGCCGCGCTCGCGCTCGATATCCATGTTGTCGAGAACCTGCTCGACCATCTCACGTGCCGCGAGTCCGCCGCAGAACTGGATCAGGCGGTCGGCGAGGGTCGATTTCCCGTGGTCGATATGGGCGACGATGGAGAAATTGCGGATGTTGTCGAAGTTGTGCGCGGTCATGGGCGGGAGATAGCAGGGGGACGGCCGATTTCCAAGGATTTCCAAGCGTGGCAGGCGCCTTAAAGCCTCAGGCACCGCATGGATGGGCCGCGAGCCTTGCGGTAGGGTAGCTAACGGAGGCGCCCGGACCGGTCTATCAAGGAGTTTACGCCGCCGGAACGTCCCGCCTTGTCGCTCACGGTCTTCCTCGTCGCCCTTCTCAGTGCGATTCTCCACGCGATTTGGAACGCGGCCACACGGACGCGCCCCGATCCGGGGACAGCTTATGCCGCCGTGGTCGTTATGGCAGGCATAGTCTCCCTCCCAATTATTGCAATCTTTGGCCTGCCCGGCTGGGAGGTGTGGCCTTATGCCACTGTAGCCACCGTCATCAACCTCGCGACGACCCGGCTGATCATGACGACCCATCGGCAATTGCCATTCTCGGTGGCCTATCCCGTGATGCGCGGCATCAGCCCGGTGATCGTGACCTTGGCCGGCGTGGTGCTGCTCGGCGACCGGATTCCCAATGCGGTGACGTTTGCAGGCATTCTCTTCATCTCGGTTGCAGTGATGTTATTGGCCCAAAGCGGCCAGACGCGCGGCGAGAAGGCCAATGTACGCGGCCTCATCCTCGCCATTGCCTCCGGTGTCGGGCTTGCCTTGTTCACACTGCTCGACGCCCGCGCGGCCCGCCTCTCGGGCAATGCGATCGGTTATGCCGCCATGATGGCTATCGTCATTGCGGTTAGCACGCCTGTAATGCTGGCCTTCGAAGGCGTTTGGCCGAAGCACTTTCTCAAAGGCAATGTGGCGTTCGGCCTGATCGTGAGTTGCATCTCCACATTGTCCTACATTCTGGCCGTATGGGGATTGACGCATGGCCCGGTCGGGCCAGTCGCCGCTTTGCGTGAAACAAGTGTTCTGTTTGCGATGGCGATTGCGGCGTTCATGCTGAAAGAACGTTTGGGCTGGCGGCGTATCCTTGCGGCCTTTATCGCCGTCGGTGGAATTGGATTGCTCCGCCTTGCCTGATCATTCGGCCGGCTTACGGTTGATCAATTGCGAGAGTACGCGCGCCGTATAATCGACCATTGGGACGATGCGACCATAATTTAACCGCGTTGGGCCGATGACGCCGATGACGCCGACAATAGTGCGGCTGCCGTCACGCACGGGTGCCGCAATCACCGATGAACCGGAGAGCGAGAACAGATTGTTCTCCGAGCCGATGAAAATGCGGACACCTTCGCTCCGCTCGGCGCGCGCGACGAGATCGATCACATCTTTCTGCGTCTCAAGATCGGTAAATAGCAGACGGATACGTTCGAGATCCTCAGCGGCAGACAAATTCTCAAGGAGATTGGCTTGTCCGCGCACGATCAACCTGCGGCTGTCGGGCTCGTCAACCCAGCTTGCGAGGCCGGCTTGTACGAGCTTTGCCGTGATGGCATCGAGTTCTTGTTCGGCCGCGTTGCGCGCATTTTCAAGATGAAAATGGAGGTCGCCAAGCGTTTTGCCGCGGATACGTTCCGACAGATAATTCGTCGCTTCAACGAGAGCTGATGCAGGCAAGCCCTGCGGCAAATCGAGGATACGGTTTTCGACCGAGCCATCTTCTGCAACGAGCACAACAAGCGCGCGATTGTGATCGAGCCGAACGAATTCAATATGCTTCAACGCCGCATTCGCTTTGGTCGTGACCACCACCCCCGCGCCGCGGCTCAAGCCCGAGAGCAGACCAGAGGCTTCTGCCAAAAGAGTCTCGACCGATTTGTGCTCACCACCGGCACGGATCTGCGCTTCGATACGGGCGCGCTCTTCCTGCGAGAGATCGCCGACTTCCATCAGCGCATCGACGAAAAAACGCAACCCGATTTCGGTTGGTAGGCGGCCTGCCGAGATATGCGGCGAATAGATGAGCCCCGCGGCCTCAAGATCCGCCATTACATTGCGAACCGAGGCGGGCGACAACGTCATCGGGATGACGCGCGACAGGTTGCGCGAGCCTACGGGCTCCCCCGTTACAAGATAGTTCTCGACAATCCGGCGGAAGATTTCGCGGGAGCGACTGTCCAATTCGGCAAGGCGAAGCTGTTTCGGGTCCATAATCGTCTCGGATGCTGCCTTTGGAATGTGGCGAGGGGTTCAGCCGGGATCAAGGGCCGCCCCTTATGGTTTGCCCAGCACTTTTGTCCCAAAGCGTTTATCCAAGTCCCTATACTCAAGTCCTTCGACTCAAGTCCTTGGTTATGCCGTCGCAGCTGTTTAAAGTATGTGCCGGTACCGGGCCGATCAGGGGGCGGAATGGCTGGCTGGGTCGTCATATTGGCCAGTTTGGCCTATCTCTGCGCGCTGTTTGCGATCGCCCATTTTGGCGATACGGCGGGGCGCGCCTTCATTCGTGGCCGTGGCCGGACTGCGATCTATGCGCTGACGCTGGCCGTTTTCTGCACGTCCTGGACATTTTACGGCTCGGTCGGCTTGGCCGTCCGCTCCGGACCGGATTTTCTGGCCATCTATCTCGGGCCCATTCTCGTTATCGGGCTTGGCAGCGTGCTCGTCCGCCGTGTTGTACGGCTCGCCAAATCGCAGAACATCACCTCAATCGCGGATTTCGTAGCCGCACGCTATGGCAAGAACGAGCGCGTCGCTGCCATTGTCGCGCTGATCGCCGTGATTGGCTCTGTGCCGTATATCGCCCTGCAATTAAAAGCGATCTCAAGCTCGCTCGGTCTCCTCCTCGACGGGCTTGATCCCGGATCGCTGGGGCAAACAAGCTCGCCCTTCGGGGATCTCGCGCTTTGGGTTGCCCTGATCCTCGCTGCCTTCACCATGGCGTTTGGTACGCGACAGGTGGACACGACCGAGCACCAAGATGGCCTGATGCTGGCTGTGGCTGCTGAATCGATCATTAAGATCGTCACCTTTCTCGCTGTTGGCCTCTTCGTGAGCTATGGCCTTTTCGACGGTGTGTCGGACATCTTCATGCGCGCTGCCCAACGCAGCGAGATTGTTCCTTTGACGGATCGCAGCAATGGGCCGCTTGCCTTCATTGTCATCGCACTTCTATCCGGTTCAATCATTCTGCTGCTGCCGCGGCAGTTTCACGTCACTGTCGTTGAGAATCGTCATGAAGACGATGTGAAAGTCGGCGCTTGGGCATTTCCGCTCTACATCATTGCCATCAATATCTTCGTCATTCCGATTGCGCTCGCCTCTGACATGTTGATGCCCGGTGGCGTCGATCATGATATGGCAGTGTTAGAATTACCGCTCCATCACGGCGCGCCTATCCTTGCCCTTGCGGCTTTTATCGGCGGCCTCTCGGCCGCAACCGCAATGGTGATCGTGGCCGCCCTTGCACTTGCCATCATGGTTTCGAACGATCTCGTGATGCCAATCCTCTTGCGGCGGCGTGCGGTACTGGCTTCAGCTAGCGGCGGCGATATGGGTGGACGCGTTCTGATGATCAGGCGCTGCGCCATTCTCGTCACCATGCTGATGAGCTATGCTTATTATCGCGCTTCGACCGAGCAGGCGCTGGCGGCCATCGGCCTGATTTCCTTCGTCGCCACAGCCCAAATCGCCCCCGCTTTTTTTGGCGGTCTTTACTGGCGACGGGGCAATGCGAAAGGCGCAATTGCCGGGCTGATAACGGGCATCATCGTATGGGCGGTGCTTTTGCTGTTGCCGACCGTACAGGATCTGAAACCGTTCTTTGCTCTGCTCGGCCACGTACAAGAAACGCTTGGGCTGGATTTTCTGGCACCGGGTGCCAGCGGGCTAGACCGGATTGTTCATGGTACGCTGTGGAGCCTTTGCCTCAACATCACCGCTTATGTAAGCGTCTCAATCATGACAGGGGCGACACCGCTCGAGCGTTTGCAAGCAAGCGCCTTTGTCTCGCCGGAAAAACCAGCGATGGCGCAGGCTTTCCGCTTGTGGCGTACATCGGTCAGCGTCAGCGATCTTCAAACAGCCGTAGCGCGCTATCTTGGCACAGAGCGCACGCAAGAGGCCTTTATCGATTTTGCCCGCAAGCGCGGGCAAACGTTGGAACCCGGCGCAGAGGCCGATATTCACCTCTTACGTTTCGCCGAGCATGAATTGGCGTCTGCAATTGGTGCGGCTTCATCCCGCCTTGTGATCACGCTGTTATTGCGCCGTCGAAACGTAACGAAAAAAGCGGCGCTCAAACTACTCGACGATGCGTCGGCGGCGATCCAGTACAATCGCGATCTCCTGCAGCACGCGCTTGATCATGCCCGGCAAGGCATCACCGTGTTCGACCGTGATTTGCGGCTGATGTGTTGGAACCGTGAATTTCAGACATTATTTCAACTGCCCGATGCGCTTGCGCGTACGGGCGTTGGACTCGACGAGATCATCCGCTTCAATGCGCAACGCGGAACCTATGGCGATGGACCGCCCGATGATTACATCGCCGATCGGCTCGAAAGCTTCGTCAACGACCACGATCCAGTCCGTGTGCGTTTGCGCAACAGCGGCATCGTCATTGAAATCCGTTCGGCCCATATGCCTGATGGCGGAATCGTGACGACCTATACCGACGTTACCGAGCAGGTGCTGGCGGAAGAAGCGCTCGAACGAGCAAATGAGACCCTTGAAAAACGCGTGGTCGAGCGCACCGAGCAATTGACACGCCTCAATGGCGAACTCGAACGCGCCAAGGGCGAAGCGGAAGAAGCCAACCAGTCGAAAACGCGTTTTCTTGCCGCCGCGAGCCACGATATTCTACAGCCGCTCAATGCGGCGCGCCTCTATGCCACGACATTGCTCGAGACGACGCAAACCCAAGACGACCCTGCTCTTGCCGAAAACATCAATGCCTCGCTCGAAGCGGTGGAAGATATTCTGACTGCGCTTCTCGATATTTCGCGTCTCGATGCGGGCGCCATGCAGGTTGAGATTGGTGTCTTCCGTATCGACGACATATTGACCCAGCTCAAGCGCGAATTTGATCCGATCGCAAAAGAGAAAGGCCTCGATCTCGTCTTCGTTAAAACGTCGCTAGCCGTGCGCTCCGACCGGCGATTACTACGCCGCTTGCTGCAAAATCTCATCTCAAACGCGATCAAATACACGCCGCGAGGCCGTGTTCTTGTCGGCGCGCGACGTACAAGGGGACGTGTGATCGTTCAGGTTTGGGACACAGGTATTGGCATTCCCGAACATAAACGCCGCGAGGTGTTTCAAGAATTCCAACGACTCGAACAGGGCGCGCGCGTCGCGCGCGGTCTGGGCCTAGGCCTTTCGATCGTCGAGCGCATTGCACGCGTCCTCGATCATGCTGTCGAATTGCATTCCGATCCGGGGCGCGGCTCCTGTTTTGCCGTCGATGTACCGATGACGCAGGCGCTTCCGAAACCCGATCAGGAAGCGGTGAGCGTTCCCACCATCGGCGCGCCGCTCGCAGGTACGCTCGTTCTCGCGATCGACAATGAACCCGCCATCCTCGACGGCATGAAGCGACTTTTGACCGGATGGGGATGTGTTGCGGTGACCGCGCCCAATCTCAAAGACGCGATGACGGAGATACGGCCCTACAAGTCGGTGCCCGACGCCATTGTCGCCGATTATCATCTCGACGATGGCGACGGCATCGAAGCCATTGTCGCCTTGCGCTGGAAACTGGGCATGGATATTCCAGCGATCCTTGTCACTGCCGATCGTTCGCCAGAAGTGCGCGATGCGGCAGCAGAAAAATCCATTCACGTGCTGCACAAGCCGCTACGGCCTGCCGCCCTGCGGGCACTGCTCGCTCAAGCGCGTGCACTTCGCACAGCGGCCGAGTAATCACACATCATAAGTGTAGGGTGGTCTGTCGCTAACGATGGCATCTTCGAGCAGTTCGAGCCGATCCTGCCCCCAGAACACCTCGCCACGGCGGACATAGCAGGGCGAGCCGATGACATTCATCGCAATCGCTTTGCCGACATTGCCCTGATACGCCTCGACCACCATCGCGCTATCTGCCGCGGCGAGCAACGCCACGGGATCGAAACCGGCGCGGCGGGCGAGCCCTTCAAGCACAGCGCGGTCGCCGAGATTGAGATTATTAGCCCAAACACCGCGGAAGCAGAGCTCGAGATAATCAGCGGGATCATGGCCCATCATCACCGCGGCCAGCACGGTGCGGTCGGCGAATTGATGATCGAACGGCCAGAATTGCGGCCAGATGACGAGATCGACATCGCGCTTCACACGCCAGCGCTGCATTTCGAGCAGGCGATAACGCTGCCGCGCGGGATGACGTTTTGGCAGAGGCAGGCCACCCGTTTCTGAAAACACATCGGGCAGATGCACGGGGCAATAATTGATCGAAAGCCCATGCGTACGCGCCATGCCAATGAATTTGGCATGGCCGAGATAGGCCCAAGGGGAGACGAGCGAGAAAAAATAATCAATTTGTTCCGACACGCACCTGTCGCCTTTCTCCACTAGGCGGCAGCGCGTGGCGCCTCGCCATAGAATGTTGATCCTCGAGCCTCCATATCACGCAGGCCTTGGGGCACGTCAAACCGGTCGCCATAAATGGCACGCAAGCTGTCGCAGAGCGCGTTGAAGCGGGCGATGCCCATCCCATCGATCATCGAAAGCGGACCGCCCGTGAAAGGTGCGAAACCGAAGCCGAGAATGGCACCCACATCGGCTTCGCGCGGGTCGGTGACGATGCCTTCGAGATAAGTCCGAGCCGCTTCGAGCGCCTGCACCGTTAGAAACCGGCGCTTCAAGGTCGCGACGTCGATCGTATCGGGATCGCGGCGTGAGCCCGCGAGCGCGGCCAGGCCCGACCAAAGCCGTTTCGGGCCGTCAGCCGGATAATCGTAGAACCCTTTGCCGTTTTTGCGGCCATAGCGGCCATCCTTCTCGACCAGGGCTTGCAGGATGGCCATCTGGCGTGGATCGACAGCGCCTGCCCCCTCTTGCGCCTCAGTCGCTTTGACAATGCGCCAAGCCAGATCAAGCCCAACCTCATCATTAAGCGCCAAGGGGCCAACCGGCATGCCCGCCATGCGCGCGGCATTCTCGATCATCGCTGGCGGAATACCTTCTTCCAGCATCAGATGACCTTCGCGCAAATAAGCGCCGACGCAGCGATTGGCGTAGAAACCACGCGCGTCATTCACGACGATCGGTGTCTTGCCGATCTTGCGCACGAAATCGAGTGCGATGGCCAGCGCGCGGTCCCCTGTCTGTTGTCCCATGATGATCTCGACCAGCATCATCTTCTCGACCGGCGAGAAAAAATGAATGCCTATGAAATCATGTGAGCGCGATACGGCTTTGGCCAGCCCACTAATCGGTAAGGTTGATGTGTTGGATGCGATCACCGTATCGCCAACGATGGATGCCACGTGAGCCAGCGTTTCGGCTTTCACCTTCGGATCTTCGAAGACCGCCTCGATGACGAGATCGCATCCGGCCAGCGCAGCATAATCGCCGCTCGCCTTGATGCGGCTGATCGTATCGAACGCTTTGTCGGGCGGCACGCGCCCTTTGCCGACGCTTGCGGCAATCTTTGCTTCGATCGCGCTGCGGCCTTTCTTGGCGCTTTCCTCGTCACGATCGATCATCACGACATCGATTCCGGCACGCGCGGCGACAGACGCAATGCCCTGCCCCATGAAACCCGCACCGACAATGCCGAGCTTTTTGATCTCGGCTGGCGACTGATCTTTCGGGCGGCGGGCACCCTTGTTGATCTCTTGCATCGAGACGAACAGCGAGCGGATCATGGCGCGCGCTTGAGGCGTCCGCAGCACATGGGCGAACCAACGGCTCTCGACCGTGAGCGCCTGATCCATCGGCAATTGCAGGCCTTCATGCACCGATTGGAGAATGGCTTTCGCCGCAGGGTAGTTGTCGTAAGTTTCACGCCGATAAATGGCATTGGCTGCGGGCCAGATCATCATACCTTGCGGCGAGAATACTTTGTTCGACGGTAGTTTAAATTTTTCCTCATCCCATGGCGCAATGGGCGAGACTCCTTTGCGCAGTACAGCGCGCGCTGCATCCAGTAAATCTTCAGGTCGAACAACGTCATGCACAAGGCCCATCTTTAACGCGAATTCAGGCTTGATCTGTTCGCCCTTAAACAGGAGTTGCAAAGCGTGATCGGTTGGCATGAGCCGTGCCACGCGTTGCGTGCCGCCACCGCCGGGAAAGATGCCAACCTTGATTTCAGGTAAGCCGACACGAGTCTTCGGATGCGACGACACGATCCGGCGATGACACGCCAACGACATTTCGAACGCGCCGCCAACACAAATGCCATTGATGGCCGCGACGAAGGGTTTACCGCAGGTTTCTATCCTGCGGAATAACAGAGTCAGATGGCGTGTCTCGTCATAGAATGCGCGGATGGCGACATCCTCGCCTTTGCGTTGCGCGGTTTCGGCATAACGGCGGGCAATGCCTTCGAGCATCGTCAGATCGGCGCCGCCGGAAAAAGAATCGCGCTTGCCCGACGCAATGATAACGCCTTTGATTGCCGCTTCCTTCGTCGCATAATCGACGATGGCAGACAGTTCACGAATGACGTCTTCGGTAAATACATTCATTGAGCGACCGGGCATATCCCATTCGATCAGCGCAATGCCATCATTTTCAATCGTGACACGGAATTGCTTAAGCGCGCTCATATCCATGGTAAGACCTCACACGCGTTCGATGATGGTAGCAGTGCCCATTCCGGCACCAATGCAAAGAGTGACGAGCGCTGTCGATTTATCAGTGCGCTCGAGTTCATCGAGCGCCATACCAAAGATCATCGCGCCTGTAGCCCCGAGCGGATGGCCGAGCGCAATCGCGCCACCATTCGGATTGACTTTCGCGTGGTCGAGATCGAAAGCCTGCATGTAGCGCAAAACAACAGAGGCGAAAGCCTCATTAACTTCGAAGATATCGATATCGTTGATGCTCATTCCCGCGCGCAATAATAATTTGCGCGTTACATCGACGGGACCCGTCAACATCAGGGCTGGCTCGGATCCGATATTAGCGAAAGCACGGATCTTGGCGCGCGGTTTCAAACCTTGTACGGCCCCTGCTTCTTTTGTGCCGAGCAATACAGCAGCAGCACCGTCGACAATTCCTGATGAATTACCGGCGTGATGAACGTGATTGACCATTTCTAATTCAGGATGGGCTTGAATAGCCACGGCATTGAAGCCGCCCTGTTCACCGAACATGGCAAAGGCGGGTTTGATTGCAGCAAGCGATTGCATCGTCGCGTCGGGACGCATGTGTTCGTCATGCGCAAGAATGGTAATACCGTTGACATCTTTCACGGGAACGACCGCACGCGTGAACCGATTTTCGTTCCATGCCTGTGCGGCGCGGCGCTGGCTTTCCACCGCATAGGCATCGCAATCATTGCGGTCGAAGCCATATTTTGTTGCGATGAGATCGGCCGAGATTCCCTGCGGCATGAAATAAGATTTAATCGCAATTTCAGGATCGGAGGGCCATGCGCCGCCCGACGCCGCCATGCCAACGCGGCTCATCGATTCGACACCACCCGCTACCGCCAAATCCTGTTGACCGGACATGATCTGCGCGGCCGCAAGATTTACGGCATCCAGGCCAGAAGCGCAGAAGCGATTCAACTGTACACCTGGCACCGTATCGCCATAATCGGCGAGCAAGGCTGCTGCACGCGCGATGTCGCCGCCAGCCTCGCCAACCGGATCGACACAGCCGAGCACCACATCGTCGATCGCCTGCGCGTCAACATTATTCCGCTCCCGGACCGCGCGAAGAACCGTCTCGGCAAGCCTAATCGTCGGCACCTCATGCAAGGCCCCGTCGATCTTGCCGCGGCCCCGCGGCGTCCTGACATGATCGAACACATAAGCTTCGGCCATCGTTGCAATCCTTTCAGGCGGCATCGAGAACGGGGTGGAACGCCATCATCCCGGCACTGGGCATCATGATGCGCGCAATGCGTGTCCGTGTCTCGGGCAAAATGCGCTCGAAGAAATAATGTGCATTGAGCAAGCGCGCTTGTGTTTCCGGCGCGTCGGGTGTGCGCAGCGCGGCTTCAACAATCAGAAGCCACATCTGGCCGAGCGCGATGAGACCTGCGACATGGAGCATGTCGAGGGCACCGGCACCCGCATCGTCCGGATTGGCTTTGCCGTTTTCTGCCAGAACGAAGGCGGCTTTCTGTGCCGCCCCGAGCGCTTGTGCCAAAGCCTTGCCGAATTGCCCTAGCGTTTCATCAGCCGAAGTGCGCGCAATGTCAGCCATCACGTCAGTCATAAATGCGTTGAGCGCACGCCCCCCATCGGCAGGCATTTTGCGACCGACAAAATCGAGCGCTTGGATGCCGTTCGTTCCTTCATAGATCATCGCTATGCGGGAATCGCGCACGAATTGTTCGACGCCCCATTCAGCAATGTAGCCATGCCCGCCGAAAACCTGTTGGGCATCGACGGCATTCTGAAAACCACGATCGGTAAAGACGCCTTTGATGATTGGTGTCAGCAGGCTCAAGCGATCGGCAGCCTTGCGGCGCAGGTCTGGATCGGTGGCATGATGAGCTATATCGCTGTCGAGCGCAGCGCGGACAATCATAGCGCGTGCCGCTTCGTTGAAGGCGAGGCCGTTATAGATCATTCGCCTTACATCGGCGTGGCGGTTGATCGGATCGGCAACGGAGCCGGCGCGTGAGGCTCCCGACAAAGCACGGCCTTGAACTCTGTCGCGGGCGTAATGGATCGCGTTCTGCGTCGCGATATCGGAGAGCGCGAGACCTTGCACGCCCACGCCGAGGCGCGCTTCGTTCATCATTACGAACATGCCCGCAAGTCCCTTGCCCTCGGCGCCAAGCAGGGTTCCGACCGAATCCTCATAAGCCATGGCGCATGTCGGATTGCCGTGAAGGCCCATCTTGTTTTCGACGGCGGTACACGTCACGCCGTTGGGAGCGCCATTGCTGCCATCCGCACCGATCCGAAATTTTGGGACAATGAACAGGGAGAGGCCGGAGGTTCCCGCTGGCGCACCATCGATGCGGGCCAGAACGAGGTGAATAATGTTGTCGGCGAGATCGTGATCCCCAGCGGAGATGAAAATCTTTGTGCCATTGATGCGATAGGTGCCATCGCCATTCGGCGTGGCGCGCGTGCGGATCAAGCCGAGGTCGGTGCCACATTGCGGTTCGGTCAAATTCATTGTGCCGGTCCATCGGCCGGCGAGCATGTGAGGCAGGTAGAATAGCTTCTGCGCCTCGGTGCCATTCGCCGCTATGGCAGCGATGGCGCCCATGGTCAGACCCGGAACCATCGCAAGCGCCATGTTCGCAGCCGTCACGAGCTCGTTCACGGCGGTGCCGAGTGCATAGGGAAGACCCTGACCGCCATAGGCTGGGTCAGCAGCGAGGCCGATCCAGCCGCCTTCGGCGAAGGCATTGTAAGCATCCTTAAAGCCGGGCGGTGTGATGACTTCGCCATTGCTGCGGGTGCAGCCGGAGCGATCGCCTGTGCCGTTCAGGGGCAAGAAACGTTCGGTGGCAAGGCGACCGGCTTCTTCCAACACCGCCTCGGTGGTGTCGCGTGTGAATTCGGCTGCGCCGGGCAAGCCCGGAAGGCGTTCTACCGCGAACACATCGTGAAACAGGAACGCGTACGACCCGATCGGGGCTTGGTAATGCACCATGGCTCAGGCTCCGGATGGCTCAGATTAAAATAGTTCACCTCTAAACTATGTCGAAATGATGAAGCCGCCAAATAAAAAAGCCCCGCACGAAAGCGGGGCTTTCTCATCAACTTTGACGTGTATTGAGGTTCAACCCTGCTGACGCTTTTGGGTCGCGCGTAACTCAGCGATGGCCTTGTCGATCTCAATCTTCTGCTGCTCCAGATGAGCAATCTGCTCAACGACCTGTTCGGGGGTCAATTTGAGATCTCCGCCGCCCTCTTCTGATTCAAGCATCGCGCGGATTTCGGTGAGGGTGAAGCCAAGATGCTTACCCTTCAGGATCAGGGCAAGGCGGGCGCGGGCTTTCTCATTGTACAGGCGCGTCATGCCGGAGCGGCGCGGACTGATGAGGCCACGATCCTCATAAAACCGCAACGTACGCAAAGTGACGCCGAATTCCCGGGCCAGGTCGCCAATCGTGAATGTGCTTTCACCTTCGGCATTCATTTGGAGGGCCGCATCGGCCGATCCAGCTTTTTGAGCATCACGCAACATACAGATTTCCTGACCCTGAACGATTCGGCGAACGACCGCCGCGATGGCCAATCTGCCTATGCGATAACTTTGCAGTTGGCGATCAAAGCGAACGCAACGAGACGTTACTTTCGGTTATATTAATCCCGCTGGCATCCCCGCGCACCGCGCAACAGGCGCAAAAACCCGAAATGCGTCGTTTCAGCTCATTTATCAATTCTTTACCCTGATTTTGCATTGTTTCGAAACGACGTTTTTCATTTTGGTTTGTCATTACGGATTTTGTCATCATGGCTCAGTGGTCGAATAGCACTAACGCCTATGCAGAGCCTTACGATTCCACGCCTCGGCCGCAGCCGGGGACCCGCCTTGATCAAATCCTTGCTGATCTCAAAGCCCGGCCACGACCGCATTTGCGTGAGCCGGAGGCGTTAGACCACCGCAATGTCACACCACTGAACACACCATTTCGGACGGAGTTCCAAACACTTCAGGCCAGTATCGACCAATTGGCCGACAGGATGGACTCCCATCGCCTGACCGAAGCGATTGCCGAGCTTTCCGACAAGGTCGCAACGCTTCATGCCGATCGCAGTCTCGGAGAAGCCGAGATGCGGCTCCTGCGCTCAATCCGCCGCTCACTTGACGATCTCATCTACCAAATGAGCCTCACGGAACCGGATACGCAGACCGCGCAAGCCCCATCTCGCCCGCATGTGGCGGCATCAGAACCAGTTCAAAAGAGTTTCCCTGCCTTTGGCCGGCGGGTTACACCGCCCACCGGACCGCGTCCGCTGCCGGGGCAGATCGGCGTACCGCGCCTTGAATCCGTGCGTCCTTCTCTGATGGGATTGCCGAGTAGCAAAACATGGCCAGGCAGCCAATTGCTGAGCCGCCATCCACTGGCTAGCGTAGCTGCCGCCGTCATTATCGCGCTGCTTTTGGCTCAAGGCATAACTCAATTGACGCCAAACCTCAGTGACATCACGGGTTCAATCCGCGCAGCAACCCGGGCCGCTCCACCGGCCGCGCCCCAGATCGCGGCACCGGCACCTCCGTCGCACAAGCAGGAATATGCCGGCGTCTATATCAATACGCCGCAGCCGGCTGCGGCTTTGCCCCCCATGCCAGCCTCGGCCTCCGTCGGCGTTGTATCGCCATCGTCAGTTCCATCGGCGCCCTCCCAGCCTAACGCTGCTATTGCGGCGCGTCCGGTCGAAGAAGTGAGCGGAATTGCCGCTTATCAAGCCGGTGTGCGGCTTGCTGACGGGCCTGCGCGCGATTTCCGTGGAGCCTTGTCCCTTTTTGAGAAAGCGGGCGACATGCCGGCCGCGCAATTCCGCCTCGCCCTTCTTTATGAGCGGGGACAAGGAGCGCCAAAAAATCCGGCCTTGGCGCGTGCGCTTTATCAGCGTGCAGCCGAAAGGGGCCATGTCCGGGCGATGCACAATCTCGGCGTACTTTATGCCGATGGCCCAGATGGCAAGCCCGACTATGCGCTTGCCGCCGAATGGTTCCGCCGCGCAGCGGATTATGGTCTACGCGACAGCCAGTACAATCTGGCTACGCTGACCGCGCGCGGTCTGGGCGTCGAGAAAAAGCCCGTCGCGGCCTATAGCTGGTTCTCTCTCGCTGCCGCACAGGGCGATGCGGATGCAGCCCGTCAGCGCGATGACATCGGCAAATCTATGGATGCCGGATCCCTCCGCGCAGCCAAGGCCATGATGGAAGCTTTCCGCGCCAAAACGCCGGACCCGGCCGTTAATCAGATCGCCGTGAATTGAATCGGCTGGGCGGGATGAACTTCCCGCCTTATTTCCGATAGTGTGCGCCGCGCGCCCCGAATCTCCCGGGCGCTGCGGAGTATGTCTGGTTTGGATCTCTACCTGCCCATCGCAGAAATGCCGATCAACGTGCTGACCGTGCTCGCGGTCAGTGCGGCCGTTGGTTTCGTCTCGGGCATGTTCGGGATTGGCGGCGGTTTCATGATGACGCCGCTGCTGATTTTCATGGGCGTTCCTCCCGCGATTGCCGTCGCGACGGGTTCAGCGCAGATCGCAGCCTCATCAACAACAGGAACACTGGCCTATTGGCGCCGTCAGGCGCTCGATATGCGGCTTGGCCTTCTCCTCCTATGCGGTGGCATGATCGGAACAGTGCTTGGCGTCTGGGCCTTCGGCGCGCTCAGGCGGATCGGCCAGCTCGATCTTGTGATCGTCCTATCCTATGTGACGCTTCTGTTCAGCGTTGGTACGCTGATGATGGTCGAAAGCGTGAAGACACTTGCCGCCAAACGGCGCGGTCAGCCCGCTAACGGGTCCCAGCGTGTTCACAAGCCATGGTATTTTAAACTGCCTTTTTCGATGCAGTTTCCTCAATCAAACCTTGAAGCAAGCATCATCCCACTTGTTGCACTTGCAACTTTAATTGGCTTCATCGGCGCCATTCTCGGCATCGGCGGCGGCTTTCTGATGGTGCCTGCACTCATCTATTTATTTAGGGTGCCAACAGCAATTGTGGTTGGAACCTCGCTGTTTCAAATCCTGTTCACCATGCTGGCAGCGACTGTGCTGCATGCCGCCACCAATCAGGCTGTGGACATTCTGCTGGCCCTCATTCTCATTCTGGGTGGTGTCTTCGGTGCGCAGTTTGGTGCGCGCGCAGCGCGGAATGTCCGCGGCGATTGGTTTCGCCTGATGCTTGCAGTACTCATCCTGACAATCGGTGTGCGTTTCTCGCTCGATATTCTCGTGCCGCCGCAAGAACCTTATTCTTTCGGCACGCAGGAGACGCGGCGATGAGGGCGCTTCTTCTTATCTTGGCAAGCATCACATGGCTTGGCACAGCACGTGCCGAAAGCCTCGTTGTCTCGTTGTCGAATCAACATATCGACATCAATTCAACTTATGCCGGCGCGCAACTTGTTCTCTTCGGCGTCGTTATCCGCGATGGGCGTAATGCA
>JAIYCE010000057.1 GCA_027488155.1 Hyphomicrobiales bacterium
GCTGCGAGTGGACTTGACCACGCAGGTTTACTGCAATGCCGCGATCAATCCTGCATTGCCGATTGGCCACCTTTCATCGATGACACGTTATGGCCTGAGATGCCGCGCTGGTCGCATCGTGGTTTAACGCATTTTCTGACAGTCGCCATGATGCGTGAAGGCGACAAAAGCGAATCCTACAGGCTTCTTGCGTCTGCGCTGGGCTTGCTAAAGCGGACCGATTGGCATTTGACCCTCATTGGCGATGGCCCGGCGCGCGACAGCATTCTCGCGCTTTTTGCGCCGTTCGGTGAGCGCGTGGTGTGGCGTGGACAAATCGAAGGCATGGCGCTTGCCGACGCCTATGCCGATGCGGATTGTCTCGTGTGGCCTGCCGTTAACGAAGCCCTCGGCATGGTCTTTCTCGAAGCGGCGTTGCAGGGCTGTCCCGCTATTGCCGGCGATGAAGGAGGCGTGAAGGCGCTTGTGCGATCCGGCGAAACGGGATTGCTCGTGCCGCCGCGCGATCCGAAGGCGCTTGCAGGCGCGATGGATGCACTGATAGCGCACCCGACACGGATTGAGGCCTTAAGCGAAGGCGCACGCAAAATGGCTGAGCAAGCGACACTCGACGCCGCCGCTATGCGATTGCAAAAGGCCTTGGCGCCGTTCAGTCTCTTGCCATGAAAATACTGATCGTCGTCACGCATCTCCTTGGCATTGGCCATTTGGCGCGTATGCGCCTTCTGGCGCGCGGATTGGCCGCGGATGGGCATGACGTTACACTGATTTCAGGCGGGCGGCCGCAGCCGCATTTCGATGGCGGCGGATTTGCTTTCGTGCAACTGCCGCCAGTGCACTGCACAGGGACAGATTTCAGTACGCTTTACGAAGGCGACGGCATCGTTTTATCGGACGCGACCCGCAATACACGCATTGACCTCATCGTATCAACGCTAGCGCGTGTGAAGCCCGATGTGGTGATCACGGAAACGTTCCCCTTCGGGCGGCGCGCATTGAAAAACGAATTCCTCGCCCTGTGCGAACAGGCCGACGCCATGCGTCCGCGCCCAGCCATCGTTGCATCGATCCGCGACCTCCTCAATCCACCTTCGACGCAGGCGAAGGCAGAGGATGCCGAAATTTTCGTCGCACGCTTTTTCGACGGCATTCTCGTGCATGGTGACGCGCGATTAGTGCCGCCGCAAGCGGGTTGGCCGTTTGGCCCTTGCGGCGCACGGGCCTTGTATTTGACAGGCTATATCGACGACAACAGAGCTGCCTCAAACGAACCTCACCATCATGATTCAATCGTTGTCTCCGGCGGCGGAAGTGCTGCATCGCTGCCGCTCTATCGCTCCGCATGCGATGCGGCGCGCCTTTTGCCGGACCAGAAATGGCATATTCTGATCGGCCATGGTGTGCCGCAAGATTCATTTGATGCGCTTACGACAAACGCACCGACCAATGTAACCATCGAGCGTGCACGTCAGGATTTTCGTGCGCTTCTTGCTGGTGCGCGTCTTTCTGTCAGTCAGGCTGGCTACAATACGATCGTCGATCTGCTCGCTACACGGTGCCCGATGGTGCTTGTGCCTTTCGCAGCTGGACAGGAGTTAGAGCAGACATTGCGCGCGCGTGTGCTGCAAGAGGCGGGATGGGCCAAAATCATCAGCGAATCTGAACTGAGCGGCCCGAGGCTCGCGCACGCTGTTGCAGACGGACTCACCTTGTCACTACGCGACGACACGCATGTCGATCTCGACGGCGTGAAAGGCAGCATGGCTGCACTCACAGCGATCAAAGTTCGTCGCGACGATATCGAGTCGGCGTGGGAAACACTCGCAGGTGCGCTGTCTTCGGTGAAAGCGCGCGGCGATGCCATCGATATCTGGTGGCGCGACGACGATGCAACCGAGGCGACACCGCAATTGAAGCGCCTTCTCTCGCTAGCGCGAGAGGCAGAATCGTCGGTGGCGCTCGCCGTCATTCCAGATCGCGTGGCCCCCAATCTTGTGACCGCCAGTGAAGATATGCCGATCCTCATTCATGGCATCGCACATCAGAACCACGCGCCACCGCAACAAAAAAAGCAGGAGCTTGGCTTTCAACCTACCGAGGCCCTGGTTGAGGCGTTGCGCGTTCGAAGGGAACGACTCGAGAGACTATTTGGCACGCGCGCACTGCCTGTGCTCGTGCCACCCTGGAATCGGATTGATCCAGAGTTAGTACCTCTGCTGCACGAAGCTGGATTGGCTGGCCTTTCAACTTATAAGCGGCGCCCTGCCCGCATGGCTGCACCGGGCTTAACTCAAGTTAACACCCATTTTGATCCAATAGACTGGCACGGCGGCGGCGGCCTTGCGCCGGAGGGCGCAATCGTTCGCCATTTCGCAAGGCTCATCGCCGAAGCGGAACAGGAACCATCGGCCGGCCGTGAACCGATAGGGCTTTTGACCCACCATCTCGTTCATAATGAGGCAATCTGGGCATTTTTAAGCAGGCTTCTTAAGGCGCTCAACCAAAGCGGGGCCGTCCATTTCGTTTCAGCAGCATCCATCTTTGACACGCATCAAATGGTTTCACCGCCTGTCATGGTGGAGTAAACTTTGTCTGCAAACATGTCGTTTCCTGAATGACAGGAGTTCGTGAAGTGCCCTCGTCTACGCCTCTCATTTCCATACGCGATCTGGCTGTCTCTTTCGATGGTGACGCAGGGCGCGTGGAGGCCGTGCGCCGTGTCTCCTTCGACATTCCGCAAGGGCGCACGCTGGCTGTCGTTGGCGAATCCGGTTCAGGCAAATCCGTGACTGCAAATACGATTCTGCGCCTTTTGTCCCGGCGAGCGAAGATCGAACGCGGTTCTATTTTTTATCGTGAACCGCGCGACGGGGACATTGTCGATATCACCGCACTTGAGGCGGATGGAACAGCCATGCGCGCGTTGCGCGGCGGCCGCATTGCGATGATTTTTCAAGAACCGATGACATCGCTGTTCCCGTTGACCACCGTTGGAGATCAAGTCACTGAAGCGCTGATGCTCCACCGGCAGGTGACGCGCGATGAAGCTAATATAGCTGCGATGGCAGTGTTCGAACGCGTTGGCTTTCGTGATCCGGAGCGGATGCTCAGAACCTATCCTTTCGAATTGTCTGGTGGCATGCGCCAGCGCGCGATGATTGCTATGGCGCTCGTCTGCAAGCCGGCACTTCTCATTGCCGATGAACCGACAACGGCACTCGACGTTACAACGCAGGCGCAGATTCTCGCGTTGATCAAGGAAATCCAAGCCGAAACGGGCATGGCTGTGCTCCTCATCACCCATGATCTTGGCATCGTCGCCAATATGGCCGATGAAATCGTGGTGATGTATCGCGGCGAGGTGATGGAAAGAGGCACGCGCGAGGCGATTTTCCGCGCACCAAAACATCCTTATCTGCGGGCCCTAATGGATGCTGTCCCAAAGTTTGGCCTTGCCGCGCATGAAAGATTGAAACCCATCCGCGATATCAAAATTGGGGGCCTTACGACCATGCAGGGGGAGATCCAGCCCCTCGATGACCGTATCGTTTTGTCTGTGCGCAACGTCTCAAAGGGTTTCACGCTGCGTTCAGGGGGGCTTTTTAGCAAGAACAAGGATCGCGTCATGGCACTCAGCCATGTATCGTTCGATCTTAAAGCTGGGCGCACACTCGGAATCGTCGGTGAATCGGGTTCAGGAAAAACGACGATTTCAAAAATTATCATGCGTGCAATTACCGCTGATGACGGCTCGGTCATGTTTGATGATGGTGCGGGTGTTGCCGATGTGGCGACACTGTCTGGCGCTGCGCTAATGGATTACCGCCGCAAGGTACAGTTCGTGTTTCAAGACCCTTTTTCAAGCCTTGATCCGCGCATGACCATTCTCGACATTCTGCGAGAACCACTTGACGTTCATGGAATCGGCACAGCAAAGCAACGTTTCGATCGCGTTATTGAATTGCTTGGCCTCGTGGGGCTCGACCAACGTGCGTTACGCCGCTATCCGCACTCATTCTCAGGCGGACAGCGCCAACGCATCGGGCTAGCGCGTGCGCTTGCCGTCTCGCCTTCAGTGATCATCTGCGACGAACCAACCTCGGCACTTGATGTTTCTGTTCAAGCGCAAATCTTGAATCTCTTAAAGGATCTACAGAAGGCGCTTGGCCTCTCGCTGATTTTCGTATCTCATAATCTTGCTGTGGTCGATTATATGGCCGATGAAATCGCAGTGATGTGTCGCGGCCTCGTCGTTGAGAAAGCGCCGCGCGATACATTGTTCCGCAATCCGGTCCATCCTTATACAAAAGCGTTGCTAGCCGCTGTGCCTGCACCCGATCTCGATCATCCACTCGATTTCGAAGTTCTCGTGCGGGGTGGCTTCTCTAATCCGGCGCAGTGGCCTGCCCCTTACACGATTAAGGCTGAAGATCCTCATCCGATACTCAAGGAGGTCGCGCCACGCCATTTCGTCAGCTATGGCGCCACCCATGATGCAAAGCGCAAGGAGACAGTGGCATGATCACACGCCGCACCCTTCTCACGGCATCGCTCTTACCTTTTCTTGCCACAGCTGTTCCGGCCTATGCCGCCGAATTTCGTCTGCGTGAAGCCCCGATGCTGGCTGAACGCGTGACCAAAGGCACATTACCATCTTTAAATGCGCGCTTGCCAAAATCGATGCTGATTGTTTCTCCCATCGCAGGCAAGGAACTCGGCATCTATGGTGGTGAGATGCGGACACTGGCAGTCAGAGCGCGCGATCTGCGCTACCTGTCGGCAAATGGCTATACGCGGTTGCTTGGGTACAATGAAAATCTTGAACTTGTCCCCGATCTGATTGAATCGCTGGATACGGACGGCGTAAACTTTACCTTCACGCTGCGTGATGGCCATCGCTGGTCAAATGGCGAGCCCTTCACAACAGAAGATTTCCGCTATTGGTGGGAAGATGTTGCCAACAACAAAGAACTCGCACCAGCTGGGCCACCAGACATCATGCTTGTTGATGGCAAAGCGCCGCGCGTAGCTTTCATCGATGAAAGACGCGTCCGGTTTTCTTGGGAGAAGCCGAATCCGCGTCTCCTACCTGCCTTGGCTGCACCGCGTCCGCTCCAGATTTATGCGCCTTCCGCCTATCTCAAGAAATTCCACGCCAAATATACCGATCGCAAAGCGCTCGATGCTCAGGCGGCAAGGGCAAAATTAAGATCTTGGGCAACGTTGCACAACCGCCTCGACGATCCGTTTGAGCAGGGCAATCGCGATATGCCAACGTTGGGGCCATGGGTGAACACGACCGAGCAGCCTGCGACGCGGTTTATCTTTGAACGCAACCCCTATTACCATCGCGTTGATTGGAGCGGCCAACAACTTCCTTACATCGATAAGGTCGTCATTGATCTTTCAGCGGCGGGACTATTCGCTGCCAAAGCGAATGCAGGCGATGTCGATCTTTTGTCGCGCGGGCTCTCCATGTCAGATGTGCCTGTGTTGAAACAGGGCGAAAAAGATCATGGTTACAAAACACTCCTGTGGCCTGAGGCGCGTGGCTCAGCCTACGCGCTTTATCCGAATTTGACGACAAATGATCCTGAATGGCGCACACTCAATCGCGACGTACGGTTTCGCCGCGCGTTGTCACTCGGCATCGATCGACGCATTGTAAACAATTCACTTTTATTTGGGCTGGGGATCGAGAGCAACAATACGGTCTTGCCAGAGAGTGCGCTCTATCAAGATCGTTTTCGCACGCTCTATGCGCAGCACAATGTTGCAGAGGCGAACCGCCTTCTTGACGAAATCGGCCTGACACGTCGCGATTCTCTCGGCTATCGACTTTTGCCCGATGGCCGGACGGCGGAGATCATTGTCGAAGTCGATGGCGAGGCGGCCGATATTGTCGATGCGTTGCAGTTGATAGCCGAGTTCTGGACGGATATTGGAATCAAATTATTCGTCAAACCGCAGGAGCGGACGATTTTACGCCAACGTGCCTATGCCGGCCAGACAATCATGGTCGCCGCTGCGGGCCTCGACAACGCAATACCAACGGCAGAGATGCCACCTAACGAACTCGCGCCGATCCGACAAGATCATTATTCTTGGCCGAAATGGGGGCAATTCGTCGAGACGCAAGGTAAGAGCGGTGAAAGGCCAGATATTCCCGAGGCCTTGGATCTCGTCAGGCTCTATCGTGAATGGGCTGCAACGGCAAATGGCGAAGAGCAAAAACGTATTTGGATGCGTATGCTTTCAATCTATGTCGAACAGCAGTTCACCATCGGCACTGTGACAGGCCAGTTACAGCCGATTGTGGTCGCGCGTGCGATGAAAAACGTGCCCGAACGCGCGATATTCTCCTGGGAGCCAACCTCTCTCATGGGCATCTACCGGCTTGATCAATTTTTTTATGGGCGGTGAGTTCTGATGATCCTATTTCTGCTCCGCCGTTTCGTGACCATGGCGCTGACACTTTTGGCGATCTCGGCGCTCGTCTTCATCGTGATCAAATTACCGCCGGGCGATTATCTGTCGAACCAGATTGAGGAGTTGCGCGCACAAGGGGATGCCGCAGCCGCAGCAAAAGCAGAGTTTTTGCGTCATCAATACGGGCTCGATCTGCCTATCTGGCAGCAATATCTTGTTTGGGTCGGGGCCATGCCAGGTCCAAATGGCTGGGCAGGATTGTTGCAGGGCGATTGGGGCTGGTCTTTCGAGTATCAGCGCCCCGTCAATGAGGTGGTCAACCGCGCACTGGCATTGACAATCCTCGTGAATATTGTGGTGGTGATTTTCGTTCACATTGTCTCGATCCCAATCGCCCTCTATTCGGCCACACGCCAGTATTCCCTTGGCGATACGCTGGTCACGCTGTTTGGGTATCTTGGGCTGGCGACTCCGAATTTTCTTCTGGCACTTGTGCTCCTTTATTATCTTAATCGTTGGTTCGGTATTTCGATCGGCGGATTAATGGACCCAAGGTTCACCGACGCTTCGATGAGCATGGAGAAGATGAGTTCCATCATGTCCCATCTCATTGTGCCCGTCGTGGTGATTGGTCTGTCCGGGACCGCCGCAATGATCCGCCGCATGCGTGCCAATCTGCTTGACGAATTACAGAAACCTTACACCGTGACGGCGCGTGCAAAAGGTGTTCCGCCGATGCGGGCGCTGATCAAATACCCTTTCCGAATGGCGCTTAACCCCTTTGTCGCGGATATTGGCAATCTCCTGCCACACCTTGTCTCAGGCTCGGTGCTTGTCTCACTCGTCCTGTCGCTGCCAACTGTTGGGCCTATTCTTTTGCAAGCTTTAAAGATGCAGGATCAGTTCCTCGCTGGCTTCATTCTGATGTTTGTCGCCGTTTTAACGGTGGTCGGTATGTTGATTTCCGATCTATTGCTCGCCGCGCTCGATCCGCGCATTCGTATTGGAGGGCAAGCATGATGAGTGCCGCTCCTACAACGATGCCCACGCCGCTTGGCGAAACGCACTGGGTCAATCCGGCACCGTTCAATCCCGATGCATCGAAACCTCTTACACCGGAGGAGGAGCGCTATTATCGTGCCTCAGGCTTGCAACTCATTTGGTGGAAGTTCAAGCGGCACCGCGTCGCGCTTGTTTCGGCCATTTTTCTGGCGCTGCTCTATGTGTCTTTACCCTTCGTCGAGATGATCGCACCTTATGGCATGACAACCCGCCATGCCGATCATCTCTACGCACCGCGTCAGCAGGTGCATCTCTTTCATGAAGGAACATTCGAAGGCCCCTTTGTTTATCCCTACAAGTTTAAATTCAATCTCGAAACATTCACGCGCGATTATATCGTCGATCGCAGTGCGCCCCAGAAAATTCGGTTTTTCTGCCGTGGCCAAGCGTATGATTTTTGGGGGCTAGGGCGGATGGATTTCCATCTGATGTGCCCACCCGAAAATGGCACGGCTTTTCTTCTCGGTACAGACCGGCTCGGACGTGATCTTCTGTCTCGCATAATCTATGGCGCACGGATTTCATTAACC
>JAIYCE010000087.1 GCA_027488155.1 Hyphomicrobiales bacterium
CAGTCCCGCTTCGCGCGCAATCCAGGCGTCGATCTGCGCGTCCGCGGTGCGGATCGACCAGAACCAGAACACGGCCAAAGCGCCAAGCAGCGCAAACAGCACGCCCACGGGAAGAAAGAGCTTCCACCGGCTGACACGGCCTTCCGGTAGGGGGGCGTCTTTCGAGATGTCTTCGTTTGCCATTGTCTCTCCGGCCTGTTAGGCGGCTGGCCTTCCTTATGGACTGTTTCGCGATGCGGGACGATACGCAAGACCTCTGGGTGTTCGGTTACGGGTCGTTGATGTGGCGGCCCGGCTTTGACGCGGAGGAGCGCATCCTTGCGACCCTTCATGGCTATCATCGGGCGCTATGCGTGTTTTCCCATGTCCATCGTGGCACGCCCGACGCACCGGGCCTTGTCATGGGGCTCGACCGGGGCGGCTCCTGCCGGGGTATCGCGTTCCGTGTCCGGGCTGAAAAGCGCGAGGAGACGCTGGCCTATCTCCGGGCCCGCGAGCAGGTCACCATGGTCTATCTCGAAACATGGCACCGCTTGCGTCTGGCCGATGGCCGTTTGGTGCAAGGCGTTGCCTACACGGTCGACCGCGCCCACCGCCAATATGCCCGGCTGCTGCGTGAGGACGAAGTGATCCGCCTCGTCCGCCAAGGCGTCGGCGTCTCGGGGGCCAATCCCGATTATGTCCGCAACACCCATCTGCAATTGGCGGAGATGGGCATCACTGATCCAATGCTCGCCCGCATCGTGGCGGCACTGGAGCCTTAACCGTAACGACTGAAAATCACGACTCTGCGATCTTGTCCATGAATTGCGCCTTGGCGAGCGCGGCGAACAGACCGCCTTGTTTCACCAATTGCTCGAATGTGCCCTGCTCGACAATGTGGCCACGCTCGAAAACGAGGATACGGTCAGCATTGCGCACAGTGGCAAGGCGATGGGCGATGACGAATGTGGTGCGGCCCTTCATTACCTCATCAAGCGCCACTTGTAGCTTACGCTCCGTCCCCGCATCGAGCGCGCTGGTCGCCTCGTCGAGAATGAGGATCGGCGGATTTTTCAAAAGTGCGCGCGCGATCGACAGGCGCTGACGTTCGCCACCGGAGAGCGAGCGACCACGCTCGCCGACCAGCGTATGCAAACCATCGGGCTCGCGCTGAATAAAATCGGCAGCCTGCGCGCGGTCGATCGCATCCTGAATTTCAGCATCGGTTGCATCGGGCCTGCCGACGCGCAGATTTTCTTCAATGGAGCGTGCAAACAGCATCGGCTCTTGAAATACGACGCCGATATGTCGACGCAAAGAGACAAGCGACACGTCACGAATGTCGATGCCATCGATCTTGACCGAACCTGATTGCGGATCGAAGGCGCGGAAAAGAAGGCCCAGCGTCGTCGACTTACCCGAGCCAGTGGAGCCGACAAGCGCGATTCGCTCGCCTGGCTTCACATGGATTGAAATATCCTGCACCGCAGCCCGCTTGCCATCATAGGAGAAGCTGACATCTTTGAGTGTGACCTCGCCTTTTACATCGCCAAGATCGGGCGCATCCGATCTGTCGCGTACAGCGGGCACGGTATCCATGATATCGAAAAATTCTGCGAGCTTCGGACCCTGCATGAACAAGGAGTTCACGAAGCCGACGGCCTGTTCCATGCGGCCAACAAGCATGGTGGCAAGCGCCATGAAAGTCACGATCTCGCCGACGCTCGCCTTTCCATTCAGATTGAGCCATGTCCCGAGGAGAAAAATGGCAAGAACGGTCAGCGTTGCAGAGGCGCGTGTCGCGACAGCAGCCAACGCCCACCATGACAAGACAGGAATTTGCGCGGCTAATAATTGATCGGAAATGCTGCGCAACGCACGCGCTTCCTTGTCGATACGTGTGAAGCTCTGGATCACCGGCACATTGCCGAGCGCGTCAGATGCGTGTTCCGCCAATTGCGAATTATAGGCTTCCACCGCACCCTGCATCGTCTCAGTCTTGTGCAGCACGCCGGCCGTCAACAGCGAAAACAAAATCAAAAGCAACAACAGCATCAGCCCGAGCTGCCAATTGATGATGAGCGAGGCTGGCAGCAGAACGACGAGCAGCACGAAAGCCGCACAATGTTCACGGAAGAACGACAGCCACAGCCAGGCCATGGATCCGGCACCGTCGATCATCACTTTCAGAATACGGCCCGAATGCGTTTGGCCGTGAAACAGCATCGGCAAAGTGAGTACATGCTCGAAATAATCCGCCATGGTCGCGAGGCGGCGGCGATGGGAGAGCCGGTCGGCATGGAGTGCGATCAGAACGCCCGCCCCAATGGTGAAGAGGCCAAACAGAACCCACGCGCCAATCAAGGGCAGGAGCGACTCCCATGTGGGCGGCACACCGGTCGCCTGCGCCTTCGAAAGCATGTCGACAATACGGCCGAACAGCACGGGCTCGGCAAATTGCGCACCGGCCAGCGCCACATTCGCGAGCGCCAGCACAACGCCGAGCCGGGCCTCAGGGCCCAGCTGTTTCAGCACGCGCCAATAGATCGTCGTCAGGCTCATCGTGGTCTCTTTCGCCAAGGCATCCGATTCGGGGACGTATTAAGGCTTCTTTCAGTCTGTTTTCCTACGGTTGTCCTTCGATTGCCAATGCACCTTTTTCGATTAGTCAGCGATTTTCAGGATTCCCGCCATGGATTTGGCCACGATTGTTGGTTTTGTCGCCGGAATTGTCGTCGTAGCGGCCCTGATCCTGATGGGCGGCAGCCTCTCCCTATTCTACGACATCCATGCCGTCATCGTGATTTTCGGGGGATGCACGGCGGCCACGCTGATCCGTTTCCCCTTTTCGGCCTTGTTGCATGGGTTTCCCATGGGGGTCCGTTTCTCCTTCACCATGCGCTCGTCCCATCCGCGCGAATTGATCGACGAAATTACCAAACTCGCCGAGATCACGCGCAAATCGGGGCCAGTCGCGCTTGAAAGTGCCAACCCCTCCGACCCTTTCCTCGCCCAAGCGGTGCGGTACATCGCCGATGGTTATGACCGCGAATTCATCCGCGACACGCTGGAGCGCGACCGCGACAATTTTCTGCAAAGGCTCGACGAGGGGCAGAAAATCTACCGCGCTATCGGCGATGCTGCCCCTGCCTGGAGCATGGTCGGCACGTTGATCGGCATGGTGCAGATGTTCGCCAATATGTCCGACGCTTCGAAACTCGGCCCCTTCATGGCGATCTACCTACTCGCCACACTTTACGGTGCGCTTGTGGGTAATCTCATCTGCCTGCCGATTGCCGACAAGCTGCATCTAAAGCTCGAGGAAGAAGACATTTCCCGCACCCTTGTTATCGACGGGGTGCTCCAGATCCGCGATGCCAAGAGTCCGACCGTGGTGCGCGAGATGTTGCTGGCCTATCTGCCACATCACCACCGCAATCTGGAAGAGGCGCATTGATATGGCACGCAAGAAGGGCGGCGGACATGGCGGTGGCGGACATGGGTGGTTCGTCACCTTTGCCGACCTCATGGCACTGCTGATGAGTTTCTTCGTGATGCTCACCGCCATGTCGACGCAAGACCAGAAGAAGCTCGAACAGTTGGCGGGATCCTTCCGCGATGCTTTCGGGGTGCAAAGCGAGCGCCGCCTTGCCGGCGTCATTGAGCGCGACGGCACGGCAACCCATGATGCGATCAAACATGTCGGCCGCCCCTCCGAAGAACGTGCAAGCCGCATCGGTCCGGGGGCGTGGCGCGATAGCGCTCTGTCGACGGCTGCCGCCTCTATGAAAAAGGCGATGCATGACATGCCGGAATTGGCCCGTTTCGCCGAAGGACTCACCATCGAGGAAACAACCGAAGGCATCGAAATCACACTGGCTGATCGCGACAATATGCCAATGTTTCCCGAGGGTGCACGCGAACCGTTCGATCGGACAAGGCTCGCGATCGAAAAACTCGCGACGCTTCTGCGCAAACTGCCAAACAAACTCGTCGTAACCGGGCATACCAATGCCATCAGGCCCGGCGCTATGGCAACGTGGGAGCCCTTCGATCTGTCAGCCGGACGCGCCATTGTGGTGCGCGATATTCTCGCTGGGAATGGCATCGGCCGCGAACGCTTTAGTGCCATTGTCGGCAAGGGAGCGGCAGAACCGGCTTTTCCCGAGCACCCCTTTCTGCGCTCGAATGGGCGCGTCTCGATCCTCGTCAAACCGGAAACCTCGCCGCTTCCGGCGGGCTCGCTCTTTAGATGATCGCCGCTCCTCACATGATCAGGGCGAGAATCAGGGCGAGACGATCAGCATCCAATAGACGCCATATTTCGATTGTGGTTTGGACACTGCGCCCAGACCGAGCCGGCGCGCTTGCGGATCAAGCATGGCGGCATTGAGACCGCCACTATCGCGCCAGCCGGAAAATGCTTCCGCCGCCGTTCGGTAACCAGCCGAAGGCCGCGCAATTCGGCCTTGCACAGCCACGCGCGACAGAACCGGCATCGTGCCATGGACAGAGCGATCCGCCGCCGCATCTTGCCGCGCCAAACCCATCGCTTCATCGTTCAGGACTGGGTCGAGCGCCAAAGCTGCCAGCCCGTTCTTGGCGCGATAGGCGTTGATCAAGCCGGCAAGGCCCGCAGGATCGAATATGGCATTGGCAGCATCGAGCCGCTGGTAGAAAGAAGGTATCGCCTGCTGTGGCACGGGCTGTTTGGTACAGGCCGCGAGAAAAACAGTACATGCGGCCAACGCAACAAAAAAACGCGACATTAGGTTTGCGGCGCTCCACCGGCGGGATGGCTGAACGCCTCCGCATTAACGATTTCCATCCGCGCGAAAGGCGGAGGCAATTTGATAATGTCGTTTTCACGCAGTTTGCGGAAAATCGCAAAGGTCAAATCGGAACTGACGCGCACCGCCGTTTCAACCTCGGGCACAAAACAGACAAGTTCAAAATTTAAAGAGCTTTCACCGATCGACTTAAAATTAACCCGTGGAGCAGGGTCTTCAAGAACATCCTGATTACTGGCCGCCGTCTCGCGCAAAATACCAGCGACGCGATCGCAATCGCTTTCTCTCGGTACAGGAACGGGAATAATAATCCGTCCGACACGATCGGTGTGGACGCGATTCTTCACGACGCCCGAGACGAGATTTGAATTCGGCACGATGACGGTGGCGCGGTCGAAGGTCTCGATTTCAGTGGCGCGGACATTGATCCGTTTCACATAGCCTTGTTCGTCTCCAACAATGATGAGATCGCCAACACGAATGCCGCGCTCCCATAGCAGGATCAGGCCAGAGACAAAATTATTGACGATCGATTGCAAGCCGAAACCAATGCCAACTGACAAGGCACCAGCGACGATAGTGATCTTTTCCAGACTAAGGCCAACATAGGAAAAGGAGAGCGCGCCCGTTGTAATGAAACCAATGTAACCCACGCCGGTAACAACGGAATTACGGATGCCGGAATCGAGCGACGTCTGAGGGAGATAGCGACGCTGCAACCAGCCCTGAAAGGCACGGGTGAGGAATATGCCGATAAGAAAAAGGATGATGGCGCCAAAAATACCGGCAAACGAAATCGTGACATCGCCAATCGTAAAGCCGAAAAAGAGGTGCTTGATCGAGGCAATGAAATCGTCGGACTCAAAGCCCCAAGGTGCGAGCACGGCCAAGCCGCCAATCGCGATAATGACAAGGCGGATAATGCCTTGCGCCAAGACGAAGAGTTGATCGAGACCCGAACGCGGCAGCCCAACAGTGGCATAAAGAAAACGTGTGACGCGCGAGGTGGGTGAAATCAGCCTTTCGAGTGCATGGTCGGTCAGATTGACGAGCAATGTCGTCGTCGCAATCACTGTCACCGCCCATGTGATTTGGACAGCAAGGAATGAACCGAAAGCAATATAACCACTGATGAGCGCCGCAAGAGCGATAGCAACAACGCACCAGCCGATAATACGCGCGGGCCCGATCCAGGCCGACTCGACATTGACATAGGTCCCGAAGCTTTTCTCATCAACTTCATCGAAAGGCCGGATCGATCGCAATGCACTGGCAAAAGTGAGAATGATGAGGACGGCAAAAATTCCACGCGTTGCGATTGTCAGCGCGAGACCCGACGAGATAGCAGTGTTGACCGCGCCCGTAATCCGCATCAAGGCCCAGAAGCTTAGCATCAAATAGGCATAGCGAAGTAATTTGGCCGCCGTCGCGTCACTCGCCTTCACAAGCCGCCATTGCGGTCGCGCCGGTGCAAGCACGCCATCCGCAAGAGCGCGCGCCGACGCCATGATCACAAAGCTCGACAGCACCGTGGCGAGAACATCCTCGAGCCGCGGCGGCAACAATTTAAAATGCGTCACATAGGCATTGATGAGAATGGCGAAAGTGCCTGAGACGGCGAGCGCAGCAAGAGCGTAGGTCGCTGCGGCGACATCGCGCCCCAACGGCGTCGGAGCCTCATCGTGCCTGTTCACAAAGAACGTCGTGAACAGGCGATAGAGGGGCAGGGACGCAAATAAAAGAAGCGCGCACAACACAAATAGAACACCGATGCCAGCGATCCCAAGCTGGCCGATGATACGCTGCGTGATGTCGACACTGAGTGTCCGAGATGCATCGGCATCGCGCGGTAGATTTTGAACCACCGTATACCAAAGCTCTGGCGACAAGATGCTGCCCGATGGTGCAAGCAACCGTGAATTGAACAATTCACGTCTTTTGTCGATGATCTGCGTCAGGATCTGGTCAGATTGAAGCGCCAGTGTGCGGGCAAGCCGCGCGATTTCCTCATTTTCCTGCAATGCCTTTTCGCGCTCATCCCGTTCGCGCGAAATATCGGCAACCTCACTGGACGCGTCGGCGGGTTTGGGACCGAGTTCTTTCAGGCGAACCTTCAAGAGATCGACGCGCGGCTGGACATCGTCGATCACGGCGCGAATGCGGTCGGGCAGTCCGGTTAAGCTCCGGCGCAAATCGGCGAGTTGCGCATCGCTGAGATCGCGGTTCTGTAATGCACGATCGAGCTGATCAAGCTGGAGTTTCGCAGCGTCGAGCGTTTGTCGCTGCACGGCCAGCGGCGAGGGTGCCGCTACGGCCATAGGTACCGATCCGACCGCAGGCGGCGTCGGTGTCTGCGCACGCAGGGGCGCGATCGCCGCGCCAGCCAGTACGATCAGGAGGATTAGACGATGAAACAGCGCCGTCACGCGGGGCCTCGGACAGACGATTCGGACTCGTCCCTAAAGATCACCCGAAATGCGACGGCGGCAAGGCCTAAGGTCCGGCTGGGCAGGATTGGACCGCGCGCTGCCCCAATCAACCCTTGGCTTTCGCCTTGGCTGCGCCCTTTTCGATAAGGGAGCGCGCTTCCGCCGCATCGCCCCAACGGACGACCTTCACCCATTTGCCAGGCTCAAGATCCTTATAATGCTCGAAGAAATGCTGGATCTGGTCGAGTGTTATCTGCGGCAAATCGGTGTAATTGACGATCTTCTCGTAGCGCTTCGTCAGCTTGTTCGAGGGCACCGCGACGATCTTTTCGTCACCGCCGCTTTCATCTTCCATCAGCAGCACGCCGACAGGACGGACAGCCATAATAGCACCCGGAATGATCGCGCGGGTGTTGACGATCACCACGTCGCATGGATCGCCATCATCCGACAGCGTATGCGGGATGAAACCGTAATTCCCGGGATAGCGCATGGAAGTGTAGAGGAAGCGATCGACGATCAGCGCACCTGCGTCCTTATCCATCTCATACTTGATGGGCTCGCCGCCGATCGGCACTTCAATGATAACATTCACCTCGTGCGGGGCATTTTTACCAATCGAAACGGCGTCGATGCGCATGGTCCGGTCTCCTTGATTGCCCGCGTGCATAAAGCCCCGGCACGGGCTTCACAAGAAAGACTTTCGGGGAGAGTGGCCCGGGCGGGGCTTCAGCCGCGCTTTACGAGGGCTCAGGCCCAGCCGAAACCGACCCGTTCGAGCGGGACATCACCGAACCGCTCGACCATACGGCGGACCTTGCGTCCCCCGAGTTTCTCATAGAAGACGCAGGCCCGCTCATTGGCAGCCAGCGACCAGACCATCAAGCCATCGAGACGGCGTGCGTTGAGATCCTTCCGCGCCGCTTGGAACAGTCGCCGACCGAAGCCAAGCCCTTGGAATTCGGGCAAGAGGTAGAGCTCGAAAATCTCGCCCTGATAGGGCGAAGCGGAAAGCCGGTTCACGCCGAATGTGACATAGCCGCCGATCCGATCGTCGAAATCGAGCACGGCGACGCGGCTCCCGCGTGAAATGGCCGTTTCCCACCAGGCCGGGCCACGGCGCTCGACCATACGCTCGAGTTCTCGCCCCGGGATAATACCGCGATAGGCATCACGCCAAGACAGATCATGCACGCTCGCCACCGCTTCCGCATCATGCGGCCGCGCCAGACGGATGGTGAGGAGCGATTGGGCCATAAGGTCAGTCTAGGCCCGGCCATGACGCGGCGGCAAGAGTGAAAAATCGGCTCAGCTCAAGGCAAACCGCAATGTCAGCAACGCGCCCACGCCTACAACGAACCAGCGCATCACGGCAGCAGGCACACGGCGCGCGAGTGCAACGCCATAATATCCACCAATGACTGAACCAACACCGGCAACAAGACCGGCCGGCCATTGCACGATGCCTGAACTGAGAAACGAGATCAGCGCGAAAATCTGGATCAGCGAAGCGCAGATATTCTTGGCCGCATTGATGAAGTGATAGTCTTCGCCTTCGGCGACCGACAAAGCGGCGAGCATGATGATGCCCATACCGGCGCCGAAATAGCCGCCGTAAATCGAGACGATGAATTGCATGGCGATCCCGGCGATGCGGCGGACGGGCGTGCCCGGCCCATGCGAAAACCGGTCGATCGCTTTGCGGAGCAAAGGGCTGACCGCAAACAGGATCGTCGCAAAAGCGAGAAACCATGGGACCAGCGCCACGAACGCCTTGGCCGGTGTGGCGAGCAGGAGTTGCGCGCCGAGATAACCGCCAATGGCAGATGCGATCCCGAGCGCTGCATAGCGACGCCAATGCAGCCGGATTTCCGGCAGATAGGCGGCAACACTCGACAGATTCGATGGCGTCAGCGCCACCGCCGACGTCGCATTGGCCGCAACCGGGGGAATGCCGACGAAAACCAGCGCTGAGAAGGTAAAGAACGTGCCCCCACCCGCCACGGCATTCACTGTCCCGGCGACGAGACCGGCAAATGCCAGAATGAGGATATTGGCGAGATCAAGATAAGCGAGATCCATGGGGGCGCTCCAGCACGCGCTTGCGTCCGTCTGCCTAGCGGAAACGCTGGCTGTTTTCTAGGCAGGGCGGGGTTGCATGAGGAACAGCCCAAAGATTGCAACGCCAGCGCCGCGATGCCCTCAGAAACAGGCCTCCGTTTGCCGCCTCGCTTTGCGCCTGCTATGGCCTCCCCCGTCCAACCGGGAACGCGCCTTGCCCCTTTTCAAGCGATCAGACGATGAGCGATACGCCCGCCGCATGGCGCGCATTGCCCGTTGGGATCGCCCAATCGAGCCCGGCTGGGACCGTTTCAGCGCATGGATGAACATGGTCTTTGTCGACCATGGCATTTTCCGCCTTGTCTATCTGAACCGCCACAAGGTCACGGAGCGGTTCTGGCGTGCCGCGCAACCGACCCCCGGCCAGATCGCCCAGGCAGCCAAAGACGGCATCAAGACCATCGTCAATCTCCGTGGCGGACGCGAATACGGTTCATGGCCGCTCGAAAGAGAGGCCTGCGAAGCCAATAGCCTGATTTTGGCTGAATTCGTTTTGCGGTCCCGCGAGGCCCCCGACCGCGAGGCCATCCTCTCGCTCGCCGATTTTTTCGCGACGCTCACTTATCCGGTGCTCGTCCATTGCAAATCGGGCGCCGACCGCGCTGGTTTCATGTCTGCCCTTTATCTGTTGATCGCCGAAAACCGCTCGGCAGACGAAGCGCTCGCGCAGCTCTCGCCTTGGTATGGGCATTTCCGTTTCGCCAAGACGGGCATTCTCGATGCCTTCGTCGAAATGTATCGCGACGAAGGTGAAAAAAACAACAAAAGCGTCACAAAAAATGTAAATTTAAAAAA
>JAIYCE010000017.1 GCA_027488155.1 Hyphomicrobiales bacterium
ACTCACGGGTTTCTCGCTCGTCGGTGGCCCTGCCTATAATGATGCGAAATCAGCCGAGGCCATGCTGGCGCGGTTGAACGTGCCTTATCTTGCAGCCCATGCGCTGGAATTCCAGACGCTGGAAAGCTGGCGCGCCTCGCCGCGTGGCCTGCATCCGGTCGAAACCACGATGATGATTTCGATCCCAGAACTCGACGGCGCAACAGGCCCACTCGTATTTGGCGGTCGCTCTGAAAATGGCACGCGCGATATGGTGCCCGATCAAGGCCGCATCGCCATGCTAGCGTCGCGCGTCGATCGGCTTATTGCACTGCGCACTGCCACCAAACGCGATCGCAAGATCGCAATCGTGCTGTTCAACTTCCCACCGAATGCGGGGAACACGGGCACAGCCGCTTTCCTTGGCGTCTTCGAATCCGTCTTCAACCTTTTGAAATCGCTAAAGGCCGATGGCTACGCTGTCGATGTCCCTGCGAGCGTTGACGCGTTGCGCGATGCCATCCTCCACGGCAATGCCAACGATTATGGCGCACTCGCCAATGTCCATGCCCGTATCCCGGTTGACGATCATGTCCGCCGCGAACGGCATCTGGACCAGATCGAAGCCCAATGGGGCCCTGCCCCCGGCCGCGTCCAAACCGATGGCGCGACGATCCATGTGCTCGGCAAATCCTTCGGCAATGTCTTGGTCGGTGTACAGCCCGGCTTCGGTTATGAAGGCGATCCGATGCGTCTCCTGTTTGAACAGGGCTTTGCACCGACACACGCTTTCTCGGCTTTCTACCGCTATCTCCGCGAAGATTTCGCAGCCTCTGCCGTGCTTCATTTCGGCACGCATGGCGCGCTCGAATTCATGCCCGGCAAACAGGCCGGGATGACCGATGCCTGCTGGCCGGATCGCCTTATCGGCGATCTGCCAAATCTTTATCTTTATGCAGCGAACAACCCGTCCGAAGGCGCGCTGGCACGCCGCCGTTCAGCGGCAACATTGATCTCTTACCTGACGCCGCCGATTGCGGCCGCCGGTCTTTATCGCGGCCTTCTCGATTTGCGCGCAACGCTCGAACGTTGGCGTTCGCTTGCGCCGGACGAAACAAGCGAGCGACAGGCAACGGCTGTGTTGATGCAGGCGCAGGCCGCAACGCTCGATCTCGCACAAGCCGAGCCGGCTTGGACCGATTGGGATCATGAGGCGGCCCGCCTCACCCGCGCCGTCTATGAGCTTGAAACGACACTGATCCCGCACGGTCTGCATGTCGTTGGCGAGACACCAAGCCGTGAAGAACGCCTCGATCTGCTCGCTGCCATGGCAGAATCGAGTCTCGCTTTCACGCCAGAGCGCGACCAGATTGCCGCGATGATCGACGGTACGACGCCGGCCAAACTTGCACGCGATCTAGCCGTTCAAGAGTCTTGGCAGAAATTGGCGGCAATCGATGCACTTCTGCAGCAGGACCATGAAACATCTGCCTTACTGCGCGCGCTCGACGGAAAGTTCATCACGCCCGCACCGGGCGGCGATCTCCTCCGCACGCCTGAAATTCTACCAACTGGCCGTAACGTTCACGGATTCGATCCATTCCGTATTCCTTCAACTTTCGCGATGAGGGATGGCGCCGAACAAGCCGATCGTTTGTTGGCACGTCACATCCTCGACGGTAATGGCCTGCCGGAAACCGTTGCGCTCGTTTTGTGGGGCTCGGACAATTTGAAGACACAAGGCGGCCCGCTTGCACAGGCGCTCGCTTTGATTGGCGCGATCCCGCGTTATGATTCCTATGGCCGCCTCTGCGGCGCGGCATTGAAGCCGCTTGTTGAGCTGGGGCGTCCGCGCATCGATGTGGTCATGACGGTCTCGGGCATTTTCCGCGATCTCTTGCCGCTTCAAATGCGCCTGCTCGCCGAAGCCTGTCAGCTTGCCGCCCATGCAGACGAACCGATCGAAGAAAATTTCGTCCGCAAACACGCCCTTGCCTATGCGGCTGAACACAATGTCGACCTCGACACGGCTGCACTCCGCGTCTTCTCGAATGCTGACGGCGCTTATGGTGCAAACGTCAATCTCGTGATCGACAATGGCGGCTGGAGCGACGAGGACGAACTCGCTGAAACCTATTGCAGCCGCAAATGTTTCGCTTATGGCGCTTCGGGCAAGCCGGTCAAGCAGCCAGCTCTCTTGCAGAACATGCTCAGCTCGGTCGAACTGGCTTATCAGAATTTAGAATCGGTTGAACTCGGTGTGATGACAATCGATCAGTATTTCGACACGCTCGGTGGCATCTCGAAAGCGGCGCAACGCGCCAGTGGCCATGCGATACCAGTTTATATTGGCGACCAGACACGCGGCGAAGGCACCGTGCGTTCGCTGTCCGAACAAGTCGCACTCGAAGCCCGCACACGTGTCCTCAATCCAAAATGGTATGAGGGAATGCTGAAGCACGGCTACGAAGGCGTCCGCCAAATCGAAGCCCATGTCACCAATGCGATGGGATGGTCGGCAACGACCGGTCAAGTCGCGCCTTGGGTCTATCAGCAGATCACACAAACTTTCGTTCTCGATCCGGAATTGCGCAAGCGTCTCGCCGATCTCAATCCGGCGGCCGCGGCGAAAGTCGCCAACCGCCTTATTGAGGCGCATGAACGCAATTACTGGTCGCCAGACGAAGATGTTCTCGCCGCCCTCCGCCAGGCAGGTGAAGAATTGGAAGACCGTCTTGAGGGCGTTTCAATGGATGTAGCCGCATGAACGCAATCACACTCATCAATAAAGATCCGCGCCGCGCCGATGGCGACGGATCGGTTCAGGTCCATCTGGACCCAACCTTGAAGATCGAGACCGCGAAAGTCTTTGCCGTCTATGGCAAGGGCGGGATTGGAAAATCGACAACCTCGTCGAATCTTTCAGTCGCCTTCTCGAAGCTCGGCAAACGCGTGCTGCAGATCGGCTGCGATCCGAAGCATGACTCGACCTTCACCCTGACCAAGCAATTGATGCCAACTGTCATCGACGTGCTTGAGAGCGTGAACTTCCATTCGGAAGAATTGCGTCCCTCCGATTTCGTCTATGAGGGCTATAATGGCGTGCAATGCGTCGAAGCGGGCGGTCCGCCTGCTGGCACGGGTTGCGGCGGCTATGTCGTCGGCCAGACGGTAAAGCTCCTCAAAGAGCATCGCCTGCTGGACGATACCGATGTCGTGATCTTCGACGTGCTTGGCGATGTGGTCTGCGGCGGCTTTGCAGCGCCGTTGCAACATGCTGATCGTGCCCTGATTGTCGCGGCGAATGATTTCGACTCAATCTTCGCTATGAACAGAATTGTGCAAGCCATTCAGGCGAAGTCAAAAAATTACAATGTTCGGCTCGGCGGCGTCATCGCCAATCGCAGCGCCGGCACCGATCAGATCGAAAAATTCAACAATCGTGCCGGATTGCGGACACTCGCCCGTTTTCCCGATCTCGATGTCATCCGCAGAAGCCGCCTGAAGAAGGCGACGCTCTTTGAGATGGAAGACAGCCCCGAGGTGCGTGCGGTTCAAAAGGAATATCTCGAACTCGCGGACAAGCTTTGGAACGGCGTCGAAATCTGCGACGGCCAATCGCTCAAAGACCGCGAAATCTTCGATCTTCTGGGGTTCGATTGATGTCTGACACGGCTTCCTGGCGCGATCGCCGCTCATCGCTAGAAACCTATTTCAACCGCACTGCGGTTGAAGCTTGGTCGCGTCTGACATCGGACGCGCCGGTCGGCCGCATCCGTGCCACCGTCCGCGCCGGTCGCGATGAAATGCGCAATACGCTGCTCTCATGGTTGCCCGAGGATCTGACCGGACGCCGCATTCTCGATGCCGGCTGCGGCACGGGTGCGCTGGCCGTCGAAGCCGCTCAGCGTGGCGCCGATGTGGTCGCAATCGACATTGCACCCAATCTGATCGAACTCGCGCGTGAGCGTCTGCCCTCCACGCTCGGCCATGGCCGCATCGATTTCCGCGTTGGCGACATGCATGACCCGGCGCTCGGCACATTCGATCATGTCGTCGCGATGGATTCGCTCATCCACTACAATGAGGCCGATGTCGCCCATGTACTGGCAGGCATCGCCGAACGCACACGCCATTCAGTCGTATTCACCTTCGCCCCTTGGACCTTGCCTCTCGCAATGATGCACCGTGTCGGCAAGCTCTTCCCAAAATCGGACCGCTCGCCCGCCATCGTACCGCTGCGCGAAGAGCGTCTGCGGCGGCGCGCTGAAGCGGGCCAGTTCACGGGTCTCTCGGCGATGCGTGAAAAGCGCGTTTCACGCGGCTTTTACATCTCGCAGGCTATGGAGCTGTCGCGCTCATGAGATTTCTGGCTCACACCAGCACGAAATTTCTGATGCAGGTAGGAACGCGCTTTCTGCCCTTCGCAGACGCGGCCACGCCTGACCTGCCGCTGTCGCGGCTCCTGCGCCTATCTTTATTCCAAATCTCCGTCGGTATGGCGACAGCGCTGCTCGTCGGCACGCTCAACCGTGTGATGATCGTCGAACTCGGCGTTTCGGCCACCATCGTGTCGATCATGGTGGCGCTCCCGCTTTTGTTTGCTCCCTTCCGTGCTCTGGTCGGCTTTAAATCAGACAGGCACCGTTCAGCGCTCGGTTGGCGTCGTGTGCCGTATATCTGGTTCGGCACCATGGTGCAGTTCGCGGGCCTCTCGATCATGCCCTTCGCGCTGCTGCTCCTATCGGATGCTGCCGATGTACCTATCTGGTTTGCGACGGGAGCGGGAGCGCTCGCTTTCCTTCTCGTCGGCTCCGGTTTGCAGATTACCCAGACGGCTGGTCTTGCGCTCGCGACCGATCTCGCAGCGGAGGAAACCCGTCCGCGTGTTGTAGCCCTAATGTATGTCACCTTGCTGGCAGGCATGATGCTGTCGAGCATCATCTTCTATTTTGCACTCACCGACTTCTCACCGACTCGTCTCATTCAAGTCATCCAATCTGCGGCGATGGTGACGATCTTCCTCAATATCATTGCATTATGGAAACAAGAACCGCGCGACCGTGCCCGTGCAGCGGCGGCTGCAGAGCCTACCATTCCATTCCGCGAAGCTTGGGCGACATTCACTGCAACCACGCACGCCAAGCGCTTTCTTCTCGCAGTTTTTCTCGGCACGCTTGCTTTCAACATGCAGGACATCGTGCTCGAGCCCTATGGCGGCGAGGTTTTGGGCCTGCCCGTAAGTGCAACAACTTTCCTCACTGCACTATTGGCAGCAGGCGCTTTGTTGGCTTTCGCGCTAGCTGCATGGACGCTCACACGCGGCATGGATCCTTATCGTCTAGCGGCCTATGGCGTCGCGCTTGGCCTACCAGCCTTCGCGATGGTCTTGCTGGCAGCGCCAGTTGAATCGCCGCTTCTGTTCCGGATCGGTGCCTTCATCATCGGTTTCTCCGGCGGTCTCTTTTCCGTCGGCACGCTCACCGCTGCGATGGGCCTCGACACGGGACGCAATGGTCTCGCGCTTGGAGCATGGGGCGCTGTGCAGGCGACAGGCGCAGGTCTTGCCATGATTATCGGCGGCGGTTTGCAGGAACTGACTGCTTCGCTCGCCGCACGCGGCTTCTTAGGCAAAGCTTTTGAGGGTGCGGCACCCTCTTATGGCGTCGTCTATAATTTTGAAATTCTGCTTCTTCTTGCCGCTCTCATCGTCATCGGGCCGCTCGCGCGTCATTGGCGCACGCCGGCTCTTAACCCATCTCGGAAATTCGGTCTCGGCGAACTCCCCAGCTGAGCCCGAAGCGCAACATCAGGAGGTCCATGATGTTTATTGAATTCACCCAAGGCGTCGATCTCGCGCAGATCGTGCTGTATTTATTCTGGGCTTTTTTCGGCGCGCTGATTTTGTATCTACACCGCGAAAGCAAGCGTGAAGGCTATCCGCTCGTCGCCGACGGCGTGAATGGCAGCGTGCGCCATCTCGAAGGGTTCCCATCAATCCCCTCGCCCAAGACCTTCCTGCTACCGCATGGCGGCGAAGTACAGGCTCCGGGCGGTGCACCGAAGGACACGCGCAACTTGCCACTTGAAAAGGTAGCTCCCTATTTCGGCGCGCCCTTCGCTCCCACAGGCGATCCCTTGCGCGATCAAGTCGGCGCCGCATCCTATGCCGACCGTGCCGACGAGCCCGATCTTCTTGCTGATGGTGCCATCAAGATCGTGCCTTTGCGTGTCGCTGGCGATTTCCACGTCAGCACGCGTGATAAGGATCCGCGCGGCTATGATGTCGTCGATGCCAAGGGCGAAAAAGTCGGCACGATTTCCGATCTGTGGATCGATCAGGCCGAGTTTCTGTTCCGCTATTTCGAGATGAAATCGAAGGGCGGTCGCAGCGTTTTGATCCCGGTGCCGGTCGCGTTTATCTGGGGCGGCAAGGTCAAGGTTAACGCCTTGGTCGGCGACCAGTTTGAGCATGTACCGACGACGAAAAATCCTGACGTTGTCACGCTGCTCGAAGAAGACAAGATCATGGGCTATTTCGGCGGCGGCTACCTCTACGCCACGCCTGAGCGTCAGGAGCCGTTCATATGAACGACGACGATTACGAACCGTCGATCAACGAACGGCTTCAGAACCTGCCTGAAGGCGAGAAGCTTGTGTGGAAGGGCGGCCCTGAATTCTGGCCGCTCGCCCGCCGCGCCTTCCACATTCGTGGCCTGACGCTGTATTTCGGCGTTTTGATCGCATGGCGTGTAGCCTCAGCCCTCTCCGATGGGCGAACCCTGCTCGATGCCCTTTCCTATGCTTCGATGCTTCTGCCGCTGGCCGCTTTGGCCATTGGACTCGTCCTGCTGTTTGCTTGGCTCTCGGCACGCAATACGGCTTATGCGATCACGACGAAGCGTATCCTGATCAAGTCGGGCATTGCATTGACGGGGACGCTCAATCTCCCGCTGCGCTATATCGAAAGCGCCGGCATGAAAGTGCATGCCGATGGCACGGGCGATTTTCCTTTGGCGATTGCAAAACCCGAACGGGTTGCGTGGCTTTTGGCATGGCCGAATGTGCGCCCATGGCGGCTTACAAATCCCGAGCCCATGCTGCGTAACGTGCCTGATCCTGACCGTGTCGCGCACGCCTTAGCAGAAGCGTTGGGCGGCCAAGTACCGCGTCAAGCTGTTAGACCGACGACCGAACGCTCAATTCAACCCGGCAATACCTCACCTGGGATGACGGCACCTACGGCCGCCATGCCTTCCTGAAACCTGAAAGGACGATTGCGATGACCACCCTCTTCGCAGAAAAACCCTTTCCCCGATCAATCCTGATTGCGGGAGGCTCTCTCATCCTCGCCTCGCTCGGCCTCGCAGCTGCAGCACGTTATGGCGATATCGGCACAACACGATCGCAGCGCGAAGCAGCGGTTGAAACCCGCGCCTTCATCGCTCAAGACCGTGCAGAAGGCGGTATACTTCTGACTGATGCACAAGATGGCCGTGTTATCGCCGTGATCGAACCCGGTGATGGTGGATTTATCCGCGGTGTATTGCGCGGTTTTGCCCGCGACCGGCGCGCGGCGCAATTGGCAAGCGCGGATGCCTTCATCCTCGCACGTCGCGCCGATGGTCGCTTGACCATCGAAGATACGTCGACAGGTCGCATCGTCGATCTCGACGGGTTCGGGCCAACCAATCGCGATGCCTTTATTAAACTCCTACCCTCGCGGGAGGCACGCTCATGAGCCTCAATCTTCTCCGCCACAGTTTCGACGTGCCCTGCACGGTTGAAATCGAGCATACAAGCGAAAGTCTGCATGCCCATGTTTCGCTCGACGGTGTTCATCCAGAACCCGGCGACGAAATCATCGTAAAAGATCCACCCGCCATGCCACCCTTTGGCGGCAAGTTGAAAGCGCATTGCACAGCCACGGTCACCCGCGGCAATTTCATCGACCGCCTTATTGCGCGCGGTCAAGGCTATCGTGAAATCACCGAACTCTATGAAGTCGGCTTCTCGGACGGGAGCGAAAACCAATGAGACTCGAAGGTGGCGGGGGCACGATCGCCCTCAATTCAACAGACCTCGCGCTTGAGGATACAATCCTTAGCCCGCGGTTCTATACAACTAATCATGCGGAGGTGAACGCGCTCGACGTCGAACCGGTGCGGCGCGAATGGGACGCGCTCATGGACGAGATGCGCGCCGATCCAAACAAAGGCCATTTCGTCAAGACAGATGAATTTGCCATCGATATGTCAAAATTGCCGCCAGACCTTCAAGTCGAATTGAAGGATTTTCTCGTCTCGTCGCTGACGGCAGAATTCTCTGGTTGTGTGCTTTATGCCGAATTGAAAAAGCGGCTGACGAACAAAGAAGTTCGCGACCTCTTCACCTTCATGAGCCGGGATGAAGCTCGCCATGCCGGCTTCATCAATGAGGCATTGAAAGATATCGGCGTCGGCGTCGACATGGGCTTCTTGGCACGCGCGAAGAAGTACACCTATTTCAAGCCAAAATACATTTACTACGCCACTTACCTATCCGAGAAGATTGGGTATGCGCGTTACATTACAATCTACCGCCACCTCGAAAGGCATCCCGAGCATCGGTTCCACCCGATCTTCAAATGGTTCCACGAATGGTGCAATGACGAGTTCCGTCATGGCGAAGCCTTCGCGCTTCTGATGCGTGCCAATCCGCATCTGCTACAAGGCCACAATAAGTATTGGATCCGCTTCTTCCTGTTGGCTGTCTATGCGACGATGTATGTGCGCGATCATATGCGCCCAGCCTTTCATCGCGGCCTTGGAATTGACATTGACGATTACGATTATCGCGTCTTCCGCACCTGCAATGAGATATCGAAACAGGTATTCCCATTGACCATCGACATCGACAATCCGGTGTTCCGGGAGGGCCTTCACAAGCTTTGGAAAATCTCCGAAGCGATCAACGAAGCCCGCAAGGAAGGTGGCGTCTCCGGTGTATTTAAGCGCTTCTGGAACGCAGGAAAGGCGGCTCTGATTTTTGGACGCCTCTATCTCCAGCCGGTGAAGACAAACGAACTGCCCGCCTCGGCGCGCCTTCAACCGGTTTGGTGAGATATGGATTACGCCGCGCCGGCCCTCTTCGCGCTGTTTACTTGGTGGTTTGCCACCGGGATCATTCTATGGCTCGACGGATTGCCGGCGCGCACCCATCGTTGGACACTTCTGGGTAGCACGCTGATCCTCATCGGCAGCGGTGCCGCGCTCTACCACCTTCGCGGCGCCACCGATGTAACGTCAATCTATCTCAGCTTTCTCGCGGTACTCGGCATCTGGGCTTGGAATGAGACAACTTTTCTACTCGGTATCTTGACCGGTCCCGTTCAGCGCCCTTGTCCCGCAGGCGCGCGTGGCATCGAACGTTTTCGTGCTGCTGTGGACAGCGTACTTTATCACGAGGCGGGGTTAATCCTGTCTGGCGCAGCGATTGCCATCATCACTTGGGGTGACACCCACCACTTCGCGCTGCATTTATTCGCATTGCTATGGGCGCTTCGCTTATCGACAAAGCTCAATTTGTTTTTTGGCGTACCCCACGCACCAGGCCACTTCCTGCCGGAGCAATTGCGTTATCTGGCAACCTATTTCCGCGAGCGCCCTGTCAGTGGCTTGTTCGCGTTGACCGTGACACTGGCTACAATCGCCGCCGTTCTTTTGTGCGCCGCCGCGGGCCATACGCCTGAAGGCAGCGCCGCACGTGCGGCCGCTTCGTTCCTTGCCGCTTTCGCCGTGCTTGGCGTTATTGAGCATTGGTTTCTCGCCTGCCCCATCGGGGCTGACCATCTCTGGCGCTGGGCCTTCCAATCCCATGTGAAGACCGCGGCGCAAAATCTGCCTGTTATTCCCACCCCGGCGCTCTCAAAAGTCAAAGGAGCCGAGTCATGAATTACGAAATGTTTTTCCGCGACCAATTAGGTCTCCTCCGCAAGGAGGGTCGCTATCGTGTTTTCGCGGATCTCGAGCGGCAGGTGGGATCGTTTCCGCGCGCCACCTATCACGGCAGCAAAGGCAAGAAGGAAGTCACCGTCTGGTGCTCCAACGATTACCTTGGCATGGGTCAGAATCCATCCGTACTCGCGGCTATGCACGAGGCACTCGATCGGTGCGGCGCAGGTGCAGGCGGCACACGGAATATCTCCGGCACGAACCATTATCACGTGCTTCTCGAGCGTGAACTCGCCGATCTTCACCGCAAGGAAGCAGCGTTGCTGTTTACCTCGGGTTACGTTTCGAATTGGGCCAGCATTTCAACGCTTACCTCCAATATTCCGGGCTGCGTCGTCTTGTCGGACGAAGGCAATCACGCCTCGATGATCGAAGGCTTGCGTCATAGCCGCGCCGAGAAGCGCATCTTTAGGCACAATGACCCCGAACATCTCGATCAACTCCTGTCGGAGTTAGACCCGCGTGCGCCTAAGCTCGTGATGTTTGAAAGCGTCTATTCGATGGATGGCGACATCGCGCCTATCGCCGAAATTTGCGACGTCGCCGAAAAGCACAATGCGATGACATATCTGGATGAAGTGCATGGGGTCGGGCTCTATGGAGCACGCGGCGGCGGTGTTGCCGAACGCGATGGCGTCGCCCACCGCCTGACACTGATCGAAGGCACGCTCGGCAAGGCCTTTGGCGTGCATGGCGGCTATATCGCAGGTTCCGCCGCAATGTGCGATTACGTCCGTAGCTTTTCGTCTGGCTTCATCTTCACAACGTCGATTCCGCCGGCAGTTGCTGCCGGCGCCGCCGCCAGTATCCGCCATCTGAAAACAAGCTCGGCCGAACGTGATCGGCAGAAGGATCGTGTTGCCTATCTGCGCCGTAAGCTCGATGCAGCCGACATTCCACACAAAGACAATCCAAGCCACATTGTTCCTGTGATGGTTGGCGATCCGGTTCGCTGCAAACAGATCAGCGACGTGTTGCTCGAAGAATTCGGCATCTATGTTCAACCGATCAATTATCCGACCGTGCCGCGCGGCACAGAGCGTTTGCGTTTCACGCCTGGCCCGCTCCATACCGATGCCGATATCGACTATCTCGTCGATACGCTGTCGGCCATTTGGTCGGAACTCGGCCTGCAGCGAGCGGCCTGATCCATGGCCACCGCTCTTCCTCCGCTCAGAATTCTGCTTGCCAATCCACGTGGCTTTTGTGCCGGTGTGGTGCGCGCCATCGATATAGTCGAGCGGGCGCTCACGCTGAGCAAGAATCCCGTTTATGTGCGGCACGAGATCGTCCACAACAAGCATGTGGTCGAGACGCTGAAAGGGCGTGGTGCCATTTTTGTCGACGAGACAGATCAGATTCCCGAAGGTGCATTGGCAATTTTTTCGGCTCACGGTGTTTCGAAAGATGTCGAGCGGGCGGCAGCCGCCCGTAAACTCGATGTCATCGATGCCACCTGCCCGCTTGTTCACAAGGTCCATAATGAGGGCCGTCGGTATGCCGAGCGCGGTTTCGATGTCGTGCTCATCGGCCATGCCGGACATCCTGAAGTCGAAGGAACGCGCGGCCAGATTGCGGGGAGATTGCATGTCGTTGGCACGCTCGCCGACATAGCCGCTTTGGATGTCGAAGACCCATCGAAAGTGGCCTTCATCACCCAGACGACGTTGAGTGTGGACGATACGCGCGATCTGATCGCAGCCTTGCGCGCACGCTATCCCGCCATCATCGGCCCCGATACGCGCGACATTTGCTATGCAACGCAGAACCGCCAGCGCGCCGTGAAGGAAATGACGCGCGATGCCGGACTTGTTCTTGTCATCGGTTCGGCCAATAGCTCCAATTCCAACCGCCTGCGTGAATTAGCCGAGGCAGATGGTGTCCCAAGCTATCTCATCGACGGTCCGCAATCGCTTGACCCGGCCTGGCTCGATGGCGTTGCGTGCCTCGGGCTGACGGCAGGTGCCTCGGCGCCGGAGACTTTGGTCGAGGCAACTCTGGCTGTTTTGGCCCGTTGGCGTACGATTTCCGTCGAAATTCTGGCCGGACGCGAGGAGAACGTCGTTTTCAAGACCCCGGAACGCCTTCTCGAGCTTGCGGAAGGCGCGAGGGCCTGATGCACGGCACCATCAAAAGCCCAGACTACAAGACGGTCTTTCCCCTGTATAAGGCTGAGAACAACAGGGCGAAGCCAATGTCATTAAACTATCCCTTTGCGGCTCTCGTCGGTCAGGATGAGATGAAGCGGGCCCTGATGCTGGCCGCCATCGATCCGACGATCGGCGGTGTGCTCGTGTTCGGCGATCGCGGTACCGGCAAATCCACCGCCATTCGCGCTTTGGCTGATCTCCTGCCCGAACGTGAAACGGTCGCGGGCTGCCCCTATGGCTGTGCCCCGCAGCACGAAGCGGGTCTATGCGGTGCCTGTGAAACCGGCACCAAGCGCAAGACCGTAAAGTCCAAAGTGCCGGTGGTCGACCTGCCGCTCGGTGCCACAGAGGATCGCATCGTCGGCGCACTCGATCTTGAGCGCGCACTCGCCCATGGCGAAAAGAAATTCGAGCCCGGCCTGCTGGCCCGCGCCCATGGTGGCTTTCTCTATATCGACGAAGTCAATCTGCTCGAAGATCATCTCGTCGACGTGTTGCTCGACGTGACCGCTTCGGGCGAGAACCTTGTTGAGCGCGAGGGGTTGAGCGTTCGCCATCCGGCGAAATTCGTACTGGTTGGCAGCGGCAATCCTGAAGAAGGCGAATTGCGCCCGCAATTGCTCGACCGGTTCGGGCTTTGCGTCGAAGTCCGCACACCGACCGATATAGCAACACGTATTGAAGTGGTGAAGCGCCGCGACGCGTTTGAGCGTGATCGCGCTGGTTTCATCGCCCAATTCACGAAAGAAGCCGACAAGCTGCGCAAGACCATCGTCGCCGCGCGTAAGAAGCTCGATGATGTCGATCTGCCGCCCGAGATTTTGGAAAAATCGGCCGCGCTCTGTCTGGCGCTCGGCACCGATGGGTTGCGTGGCGAACTCACCTTGATGCGCGCGGCGCGCGCGTTGGCAGCGCTTGACGGTAAGAAAAGCGTGATGCTCGCCCATCTCAAAACTGTTGCGCCGTCCGTTTTGCGCCACCGCCTGAGAAAAAATCCGCTTGAGGATGTTGGCTCGACGGTGCGCGTCGAGCGTGCGCTCGAGGCCGCCTTGTCGTGAGCGAAAAGGCGCCAGACCTCTGGCAGACAGCTTGCGAAGCGGTGTCCCTGCTTGCAGCCTCTGCGTCAGGTTTGGGTGGCATCGTCGTCAAAGCACCTCCGGGTCCAGTACGCGACGCCTTCCTTGCAATGCTGAAACAGGCACTGCCACAAGGCACGCCCTTTATCCGTATGCCGCACGCCTTGCCGGAAGCGCGGTTGACCGGCGGCATCGATCTCGCCTCCACCTTGGCAGCCGGGAAACCGGTGTTCGAACGCGGGTTGCTCGCCAGTGCCCATGGCGGCGTTCTGCTCGCGGGCATGGCCGAGCGGATGGATCGTGCCATCGCGGCACGGTTGGAAGCAGCCCTCGACACGGGTCATGTCCGGATCGAACGCGATCACATCTCAGACAACGTGCCGGCTGGCTTTGCACTCGTGCTGTTCGACGAGGGCGAACCGGGCGAAGATGCACCGCCTGCATCTCTCACCGATCGGCTTGCCTTTTCCATCGACCTCTCGGGATTGAGTTGGCGCGATTTGGGCGGCGATGACGTCTTGCGCCCTGCTTGCCAACAGCTCTCGCCAATGGCTGTGGCCCTGGCAAAAGGTCATGCCGAAACGCTGGTGGCCTTGGCCGATGCGTTGGGGATAGCGTCTTTGCGGGCACCGCTGCTCGCTGCCATGGCTGCGCGTGCCAATGCCGCGCGCGCCGGACGCCAAGAGACCGACGAGACCGACATCGCCAACGCTGCGCGGCTTGTGTTGGCCCACCGTGCAACGCGCCTGCCTGCGCCGCCGGAAGAGCAACAGACCCCGCCGCCCGAAGAGCAGCAAGAACAGTCGAGTAACCCGGAACCCGACACGATGGAAACGCAGGACCGGCCGCTTGAGGACCAGATCCTCGATGCCATCGCCTCGGCCATCCCTGCCGATCTTCTGGCCCAATTGCAGGCCGGTCGCGGTGGACGTCTCGCAGGACGTGGTGCTGAAGCGGGCCGCAAAGCACCTGCGACGCGCGGCCGGCCACTCGGCGCACGCCGGGGCGATCCTCGCCGCGAACGGCTCGATCTGCTTGAGACGCTGCGTTCAGCTGCCCCTTGGCAAAGATTGCGCGAACAGCGTGGCGATGCCGCTATTGCAGTCCGAAAGGAAGATCTCCGCGTCCGCCGCTTTCGGCCAAAGAGCCGAACGACCACGATCTTCGTCGTCGATGCCTCGGGATCCTCGGCCCTCCATCGTCTGGCCGAAGCCAAAGGTGCGGTCGAGCTGGTGCTCGCTGAATGTTATGTCCGGCGCGACGAAGCCGCCTTGATCGCCTTTCGCGGCCAGAAGGCCGAAGTTATCCTGCCGCCGACCCGCTCGCTGACACGCGCGCGCGCTTTGTTGAAAGGCCTTCCAGGCGGTGGCGGAACACCGCTCGCGCTGGGCCTCGATGCCGCCCGCCAACTCGCCGACACCGTGCGACGGAAGGGCGACCGTCCTTTCCTCATCCTTCTGACCGACGCGCAGGCCAATGTCGGCAGAGACGGTCTGGGCGGACGGCAAAAGGCCGAAGAAGATGCGCTTGCATCCGCCGCTGCTCTCCAACGCGACGGCTATGAAAGCCTCCTCATCGATACTTCGCCCCGGCCTCAACCCAAGGCATCGGCGCTAGCCGATCGGATGGGTGCTCGCTATTTGGCCCTGCCGCACGCCGACGCAAGACGGCTTGCCGCCGCCATTGTCCCTGCACGCTGACATCGGCTTTTGAAGAGATCGGTAAATTCATCGTCCAAAACCGGCTTGGCTCCTCTCGACGGCAGCAGAAATCGACCTATAACTCATCCTAGGGTGCGGCGTTTCGCCCCGCCCTGACGGTCGGCAGGTCTCATGGCCGCTCTGGCCGCCCTTGTCTGGCGATCCGCAGCTGCGGCTAGCCGCGCGGAAACGAGGTTAGGAAACCACGATGCATCGTCTTTTTGTTTCGACACTGGCGGCTGCTGCCGCTTTCGCTATCGCCACCACTGGCGCTTCGGCTCAGGATGCGGCTGCGGGCGAAAAAGTTTTTCTCAAGTGCAAAGTCTGCCACCAAGTTGGTGAAAGCGCCAAGAACGGCGTCGGTCCCGCCCTGAACGGCCTGTTCGGCCGCAAGTCAGGCACGGTCGAAGGCTATTCCTATTCCGAAGCCAACAAGAATTCGGGCATCACTTGGGAACCGGCCGTGTTCGCGGAATATATCAAGAACCCGCGCGCGAAGATCCCGGGCACCAAGATGGTGTTCGCCGGCATCCAGAACGAGAAGGAAATCGCCGATTTGACGGCCTACCTTCAGCAGTTCGGGCCGGACGGCAAGAAGAAGTAATCGCTTCTTTTGCGCATACACGAAAGCCGGGCACCGCCCGGCTTTCGTGTTATCAGATATTTACGAGCTAATTTTCAGATCTTGCTGTAGCGCAGCCAACAAAGCCGCGAGTGCCAGACAGGCCGCTGACAATCCAAGCCCAAGCGAGAGACCGCCGAAAAAATCGGTGATCAGGCCCACTAGCACTGGCCCAAAGGTCTGCCCAACGCTGAAGGTGATCGTCATGACGCCGATACCGCGCGGCCAGAGCCGTTGCGGATAATTCTTCCGCACGAAGGCTGTTGTCCCGGCCACAACGGCAAAGAAGGAACTCCCAAATAACAACGCCGAAATGGCCAGCAACAACGCATGGGAGGAGAACAAGGGCAACACCGACCCCGTCATGGTGATCAAAAGGAGCACCATCACTGGGCGTCCACCCGTGAACTGGTTGTAAACCCAGGACCACGCGAAGGGTGAAATCACTCCGCCGACGCCGATCAGCACCCAAAAGGCCGCCTGCATCCCGGGTCCCCCGCCGCGTTCCTGTAGCCAAGCGATCATGAAGGTCATGTAGGCGATGTAACCGATGCCGAAGAGGAAATAACTCGCCAGAACGAACCCGGGCGGACCTAGCGCGATCCGATCGCCTTTTTGGGGCTGCGACGGCGGCGCGCCGCCCGCTGCTTGCCGCCCGAGGATGAGCCCGGTGGCCAGCACCAATCCCAAAAGGGTCAAAGCGCCCCATGCCATCTGCCAAGATCCCGGCCCAAGACGCTCAATAAGGAGCGGCGTCATTGCACCCGAAGACGCAATCCCAATCCCCGGACCGACATAAAAGAGGCTGAGGAGGAATGAACCACGCCCGCCATGATGGAGTGAAAGCCCTGCCGCCAGCGAACCGCCTGCGACAAAAGCGAGCGCCGCCCCAGCACCTGCCAGCAGCCGTGCGACGCAAAGGAGAAAAAAGGTCTCCCATAGCGCCGAAGCAAAAAGCGAAGCGAGCACTCCAAAAGATCCAAGCAAAAGCGTCCGCATCAGGCCTAACCGTGCGGCCATTGGAGCGGCCACCAAGGCCCCGATCAGATAGCCGGCTGCATTGACCGTGTTCATGAAACCGGCCTCGGCATAGCTCCAATGCAAAGAGGCACGCATATCTGGCAACACGAGCGCATAGGCGAACCGACCGATCCCGAGCCCGATCGCCGGTGCCATGGCGAGCCCAAGAATGGTCAGCGCTGTCCGCCCGAACGAAGGAACCGAACGCTCTGCCGTCAACACCCTGTCTCCACTTGGGTGATGCGTTGCGCCTTGCCTGCAAGGGCGCTCCGCAAAACCGGCTCTCGCCTCGGCCTTTGTCGCTTGTTAAGAACAGAGTCGCAATTGGGGAGTGCAGACCATGGTAGCGATCGATCTGAATTCCGATCTTGGCGAAAGCTTTGGCCCGTGGGTCATGGGCCATGACGACCAAGTCCTGCAGATCGTCACAAGCGCCAATGTTGCGTGCGGTGGTCATGCCAGCGACCCCGACACGATGGTAAAAACGATGCAACTCGCCAAGGCGAACAACGTCGTCGTCGGTGCCCATCCCGGCTATCCCGACCTTCTCGGTTTTGGCCGCCGCACCATCCCCTGCACAATGGATGAGATCACACATTTCACCGCAACGCAGATTGGCGCATTGATGGGCGCTGCTGCACTTGTGGGACATCGTGTCCGTTATGTGAAACCCCATGGTATGCTCGGCAACAACAGCGCCGCCAATCGCGACATTGCGCGCGCAGTGGTGAAGGCGGTGAAAGCGGTCGATCCGAAACTCGCTTATCTCGCCATCTCAGGCACCGAGAGCGAATTAGCCGCGCGCGAGATCGGCCTTGAAACCTATTCCGAAATCTTCGCCGATCGTGGCTACACAAGCTCCGGGCAACTCGTCATGCGCGGCCAACCCGGTGCAATGCTCACCGATCCCGCGGTCGCAGCGAACCGCCTCATCGAATTCTTGAAGACCGGAGAGATGCCAACCGTCGATGGCAAGACGGTGAAACTCGCCGCGCAATCGATCTGTATTCATGGTGACAGCGATCACGCGGTGAGCATGGCGCGCGAAGTGCGCACCCGCCTTGAAGCAGCAGGCATTTCCATTCAGCCATTCCTGAAAAGCTGATGTATCCTCGTCTCATTCCGGTCGCCGATTGCGGCCTTCTCGTTGAATTCGGTGACAGGATCGATCCGGCGATCAATACACAGGTCGCCACCTTCGACCGCGATCTCACTGCGCGTGGCTTCCAAGGTTTCACCGAGAGCGTTCCGTCATGGAGTGCCGTTTTCGTAGGTTTCGAACCGCTCGTCACCGACCACGCCGCGGTACAACGCCTCTGCGAAGATATCATCGCTACAATGAAGCCGGGAGCCGCCAAACGCACCCGGCATGAAGTGCTCGCCTGCTACGACCACGATTTCGCGCCTGACCTCGCCACCATGGCCGAGAAAACAAAGCTTTCGCCAGACGCAATCATCGCGGCCCATCTTGCGGGCACCTATGTCGTCGGCATGATGGGGTTTGCGCCCGGTTACGCCTATCTCGATGGCTTGCCCGAAACCATTCGCCTGCCGCGCAAAACATCGCCCGTACGCGGCGTTCCGAAAGGATCGATCATGCTGGCGGGTTCGCAATGCATCGTCTCCACCGTCACAATGCCATCGGGCTGGTGGGTGATCGGCCGTTCGCCGACACGCATTCTGCGACCGGAAAATCATCTGCCAGTCCTTTTCGACATGGGCGACGAAATCGTCTTCAAGCGGATTGATCGCAAGACCTTCGATGCCTTGAGCGCGGAGGAGAACGCATGAGCCGCGCGGTTTTTCTGATCGAGCGTGCTGGCCCGATGACTACGATCCAAGATCGTGGACGTTTCGGCGCGCAACGTTATGGCATCAATGAAGCAGGGCCAATGGACCGCGCCGCCTATCGTGCAGCACTCGCCGCGCTCGGTGAAGCGCCGGGGCCAGCCTTGATCGAAACTTCAATAGGCGGCATGGCTCTGCGCTGCATTCAGGGTGATATTACGGTCGCACTTGCGGGAGGCGGATTTCGCCTGACGATTGATGGCGAGACGAAGTGAAGCTGGTGCGTCGCCACGATCCGCACAGGCCAACGCCTCGAAATCAAACCGGGCCCATGGGGCAGCTGGACTTGCCTTGCCGTCGCTGGTGACATCGTCGCTAAGCCGTGGATGGGCAGCGTGGCTACTCATGCGCCCACCGGTTTCGGTGCAGGTGTGCTGAAAACCAACGACGAAGTCGTCATCGACAACGCGCGCTTTTTGCCAGAGCGCGAGGGACTTTTGCCCTTCCCCGTCACCGGCAAGCCGCGTGACCACGTCCGCGTCGTCCTTGGCCCGCAGCAGCAGTTCTTCGCGCCAGCAACGATTGAGCAGTTCCTTACGACAAACTTCACACTTAGCAGTGAATATGATCGCATGGGCGTGAAGCTGATCGGTGCAAAGCTATCCATCGAAGGCGCTCTTGACATGCCATCCCAAGCTTTGCCACGCGGCTCAGTTCAGGTTCCCGGCCATGGCGATCCGTTGATCTTACTGTCCGATCATCAAACGACCGGCGGTTATCCGAAGATTGCCGTTACCATTGGCGCAGATCAGGATGGCTTCTGCCAATTGCGTCCGCGCCAGAGTGTTCGCTTCACTGCCATTGCCCCTGAAGATGCCATCATCGCAGCGCGCAGCCGCGCCAAGGCAGAAAACGCCTATCTCGAGCGGCTGCGCCGGAGAACGAATGCGTGAGCATCATCGCACTGATCGTAGCAGCAGGACGCGGTGAACGCGCCGGTCAACCGGGGCCAAAGCAATATGCGCGCCTTGCCGGTCAGACCGTGCTCGCCCGAAGCATTCATGCACTCGCAATATCAAAACGCATCAGCGCAATCCTGTGCGTCATCCATGCCGATGACCGCGTACTCTACGATCGAGCCATTCAGGAAGTCCCACAGCGCCTCCGCAAGAAATTGCGTACGCCTGTTATAGGAGGCACAACGCGCCAACAATCTGTGATGGCCGGGCTTGAAGCGCTCGCGGGGACGGATTGCGAAACTGTTCTGATCCATGATGCCGCCAGACCCTTTCTCAGCAAGGCGCTGATCGAGCGCGTTGTCGATGCGGTGCCTGCAACCGGCGCCGCAATACCTGCCCTCCCAATGACAGACACGATCAAGGAACTCGACGCGGCGGGCACCATCGCCAAGACACCAGACCGAGCGCTATTGCGTGCGGTCCAAACACCGCAAGCGTTCACTTTTAAGCTGATCCTCGGCGCACATCGCGCGATGGTGGATCGTGAAACGACCGACGACGCATCGTTGATCGAAGCGCTTGGCGGTCGTGTGATGCCAGTCGAAGGCGAGCGCGATAATATTAAGCTGACCACGCCGGAGGATTTTGCTGTGGCGGAATTGAAGCTGACAGAAACCGTCAGCGCGATGGGTTATGACGTACATGCTTTTGGCGTCGGCGATCATGTGACTTTGGCCGGCGTCAAGATCCCGCACACACGCGGTGTTCTCGCCCATTCGGATGGCGACGTGATTTTGCACGCCCTGTCCGACGCTATTCTCGGTGCAATCGGTGTGGGCGATATTGGCCAACACTTTCCACCGTCAGATCCGCAATGGAAGGATGCACCCTCCTCAACATTCGTCGCGCACGCAATCAAGCTTCTCAAGGAAAAAGGGGGCGCGCTCGTCAATTGCGATGTGACATTACTCGCGGAAGAACCGCGCATCGGAAAACACCGCGAAGCGATGATCGACAGCCTTGCGACGATAACCGGCATCAAAAAAGAGCGTATCGGCCTCAAAGCGACGACAACAGAAAAACTTGGCGCTATCGGACGCGGCGAAGGCCTCGTCGCGCAGGTGCTCTGCACGTTACGATTGCCGCGAGAACGCTAACATGTTCAGCCAAGATCAAACCGCTCTAGCCGAAACAATCCTTTCGGAAGCACGCAGGCGCAAGCTCAAAATAGCCGTTGCCGAAAGTTGTACCGGTGGATTGATCGCTGCCTGTCTTACAGCAATCCCCGGATCGAGCGACGTTTTCGAGCGTGGTTTCGTAACCTATTCGAACGAGGCAAAAACTGAACAGCTCGGCGTGCGCCCCGACCTCATTGCAGCCCATGGCGCCGTCAGCATCGAAGTCGCCGCAGCCATGGCGCATGGCGCTCTCGCACATTCCCATGCCGATATCGCCGTCTCGGTCACCGGCATTGCAGGCCCCGGTGGCGGCTCCCCGCTAAAGCCGGTCGGCACTGTCTGTTTCGGCCAAGCGGCGACCGGCTTCATTCACGCCGACTGCGTCGTATTTCCCGATCGTGAGCGGAGCAGCATCCGCGCTGCCGCCCTCGATCAGGCCCTATCGCTTCTCCTCGAGACAATTACGGCGAAAACATCCGACTGATCTTTCCACGAATAATCTCTGCCGTGACATTCGTATAATGATCAGTCCACAATTCTTGCGACGGACGTGGCGTCAGTTTCTTGAAGCCCGCGCGTTCCAAAGCTGCAGCTGATGCCGGCCCCATTGCAAAGGCTGTAACAGCTACACTCGTTCGCATTTCTAACATCCGTTCCACCGGCTCTTTGGTATAGAGCGCGTACACATCAAGGCCCTTTGCCTCACCAATCTTTGCAAGAATTGGTGACACGTCGATGTAACGGTTTGTTGTATTGAACGCGAGAATACCTTCATTCGTTACCCGCGAAGCAAACATGTCGACCGCCTCTTTTGTTATGAGATGAGACGGGATTGCATCAGACGAAAATGCATCAAGCAGGAGATAATCATAGGCCTGAGCTGGCTGTTTTTTCACGGTCAGCCTTGCATCACCCATGATGATGGGCATCGAACGGCCGCAATCCGACAAATATCTGAAACGCTCGGAATCTTTTGCAATGCGAACAACCAAAGGGTCGATTTCAAAGAAGGTCCATTGCTCATTACCCCGACTGTGACAAGCCATACTGCCTATTCCAAGACCCACCACACCAATAGAGAGCGGGCCGTTAGGGCGAGTTTCGCGGATCGCTGTAAGAGAACGACCTATTGCACCCTCACTCGTGAAATAGGTAAGTGGCTCTGGTCTATAGTCATCAGATATTCTCTGCGCACCGTGGATCGTGCTTCCATGTAACAAGATCCTATAACTGCTATCAGACAGGTCTTTTACTTTCAGAACGCTAAAAAAGCTTCTTTGAACATCCGAACCATAGGGAAGGATGACTATGGCGAAAAGCGCTGCCATAATGATACCCTGCACAACAGGACGAATTTCTTTTAGAAACAGAGCAAAAAGCGTGACCGCTGTAATGAGCATGGCTATGTTGAGCGCAAATCTTCCGTTTGGATGCATAGCGGCGGCAAGTCCCACCACGGCGACAAGAAGAAGAACCCCAAGCCCAAATTTTCGAACATCTTCTTTGCCCGTTATGCCGTTGAAAGATACGACAAGAGCAGCCATTAAAATCAGCAATTGATACTCAGCCGTCCAAGAAAATACGTTAGGCGCAACAAGTGCAGCGAAAAGGCCGCCGACGAACCCGCCGCAAGAAACGAAAAGATAAAACTCCGTCAATTCGCCACTAGCAGGCCTTGATTGGTACAAAGCACGATGGCATGCCATCGAAACGCTCAACACCGCAAGCAATGCCGTACCTAAAATGACCGCAAAATGATGAACCTCTATGACCCCTATGACGAGGGCAAAGATAGCACTTGCCCGCACCATACGAGACCAAAGCTTGCTATTCTCATGGCCATCCCGAAAGGCGAACACAAAAGTGAGAAGAAAAATAGCCAGTGGCAAAAGCCATAGGATAGGGCCACCCGAAACATCTAATTGGATCGAAGCTGTTGCTGCAATCAAGAGTCCCGATGGTACAGCCGCCAGAATCAACCAGCGCATCCGTAAGCCCCAAGACGTAGGCTGAACAGCATCGCTTTTATGACGCTCTACCTCGCCACGCCATGCAAAAGTTGCGCATAAGACCAACATTACGATGAAAGCAGCAAAGCCAATAGACCATCCAATACTTTGTTGCGGAAGGTTTACGAATGGCTCAATGACAAAGGGGTACGCGAACAACGCGGCGAACGACCCAATATTCGATGCCGCATAAAAATGATTAACGTTGATACGGCGATCAGAAGCCGCCAACCATGCTTGCAGAAGAGGCGCATTGGCAGCCAATGCAAAAAACGGCAATCCAATGGCTTTGATAAATGTCCCGATCAGCCAAATTTCTTCGCCGTTCTGAGGAGGCTCACCCCAATCTGGGGTAACTGCAAATGGGAGGATCAAAAAGGCCACGCAGGTCACAGCAATGTGAACACCGATAGCAGCGCGCAAAGGAAGAAAGCGGATCAGCAAATGAGCGTAAAGATATCCCGCCAGGAGAAGCCCTTGAAAGACCACCATCGCGACAGACCAGACGGCTGGCGTCCCACCCAATGTCGGCAAAACCACCTTGGTAAAGATTGGCTGAACGCTAAAAATTAAAAACGCAGACAGGAAGATTGAAAAACCAAAAACTAATATCTTTGTGATGCCGCTACTGTCTTTTCGCGCAAATGCAAGGCTCGTCATCGCAAATTCTCCAAAAATAGACGATAAAACAGTTTGGAGGCTACGCGACGGTTCTTAATATTCTGTTAGATTGAAGAGGATTGTGCCTGTGAATAGATCGTATTGGCGCGTTCTTCGAATGCATCGGCGAACCGCCGAAAGGCGTGATCGAACATGGCGCCCATCAAAAGCCCGAGCGTGCGGCTGCGAAATTCATAATTGATATAGAAATCGATATGGCTGCCAGGTTCACCAGCCCGAAAAGTCCAGCGATTTTCGAGGTGACTAAAAGGGCCATCGACGTATTCGACAAGTATTTTAAGGCGCGGACGATCAAGTGTGACCCGGCTTGTAAAGGTCTCGCGGATCGCCTTATAGCCGACCGTCATATCGGCGATCAGCACTTCCGTTCCCTCATCGCTTTTATTACGGCGACGTATCTTGAGGGCTTCGCAGAGCGGCAGGAATTGCGGATAGGCCTCGACATCGGCGACGAGATCGAACATTTGCGCCGTATTGTGGCGCACACGACGCGACGAACGAAAGGATGGCACCGCCCTGCCCTCAGCGCCCGGCCTGAGCGAGCCGCGCCGCTTTCAGCTTGGCGAAATCGTCACCGGCATGATGCGATGAGCGCGTCAAAGGTGTGGCAGAGACAAGCAAAAAACCTTTGGTGTAGGCCACTGTCTCATAAGCTTTGAACTCGTCCGGCGTGATGAATGAAACCACCGGATGATGCTTTTTCGTCGGCTGTAAATACTGCCCGATCGTGAGGAAATCGACATCGGCCGACCGCAGATCGTCCATCAATTGCAACACTTCGTTCCGCTCCTCGCCAAGCCCGACCATGATGCCGGATTTGGTGAAGATGGTGGGATCGAGTTCCT
>JAIYCE010000024.1 GCA_027488155.1 Hyphomicrobiales bacterium
CTGGAGCAGGTCCCAAGGGTTCGGCTGTTCGCCGATTAAAGTGGTACGTGAGCTGGGTTCAGAACGTCGTGAGACAGTTCGGTCCCTATCTGCCGTGGGTGTCGGAGAATTGAGAGGATCTGCCCTTAGTACGAGAGGACCGGGGTGGACGTACCTCTGGTGGACCTGTTGTGGCGCCAGCCGCAGTGCAGGGTAGCTATGTACGGACGGGATAACCGCTGAAGGCATCTAAGCGGGAAACCCACCTCAAAACGAGTTCTCCCTGAAGAGCCGTGGAAGACCACCACGTTGATAGGCCGGGTGTGCAAGCGCAGTAATGCGTTGAGCTTACCGGTACTAATCGCTCGTTCGGCTTGATCGTTCTCATCATTCATACCCGTTGTCCCCTCTCCCAAGAGGGTCAACGACCATCCTGATCTCTTCAGGATGCAATCAAGACCAGACACAATCTTCACTCATCCCCTGATCAATCGTTGTGCTTCGCCGGCCTGGTGGCCCTTGCGAGGAGCCCAAACCCGATCCCATCCCGAACTCGGCCGTTAAACTCCTCAGCGCCAATGGTACTGTGTCTCAAGACCCGGGAGAGTCGGTCGCTGCCAGGCCTGCCAAGCACAACGAAACTTCACAATCTCAAACATTCAATCAAACTTACGCGCCTTCATCGCGGGGTGGAGCAGCCGCCCTGTCAAGCGTCAGCGAAGACAGGCATCCCAAATAACCGGGCTGCCACGCAAACGGCGCAGTAAAAATTACCGCGGGGTGGAGCAGCCCGGTAGCTCGTCAGGCTCATAACCTGAAGGTCGTTGGTTCAAATCCAGCCCCCGCAACCAGCTTTACCGAACTCAATGTCCGTTCATCAAACGCCGTCCGCTCAGCGGCGGCGTTTTTGCGTTGAGGATTTGCTTCTGATTGGGCTGCCATCACCATGGCGGCGATCTCGCCAATCAACTCGATCGTAAAGCCGTCCTCCTTCGAATAGGTTACGTCCACCTGCGCAATCAGGCTGCGCATAATCTCCAGAGCTTCGGGCTCGCTTGCTTCATCACGCAACGCATTGTGAAGCGTCTCAACCTTGCGCCGATAGAGCTCTGCGAGATTGGGGTGCAAATGAACAGGTGCGGATTGAGGAGCAGAGAGTTTTGCTTCAAGCGCGTGGCGCTCTTGCTCAAGCGTATCGAGCTTGTGCTGCAAACTGCTCGAGCGCAGGCCTTCAGCAATCGCTGTAATTAATCCTTCGAGCTGCCGGTTGATCTCGGTGAGGCGCTTTTGTGATTGCTTACGCTCAGCGGCGCCGTGTGACGTGTTCTTGCTGATCTCTTCATTAAAGGCGGCAATGAACTCAGCCACTAGGTCTGGTTGCATGAGGTTATTTTGAAGCGCTTCGATGACGAGGTCTTCAAGTGTGCCACGCTTGATACTTTTGCCATGCGTGCATCCGTCGTTCCTGTGTGCGCTCGTGCACCGCAAATAGTCTTTGCCGACGGGCGTTAGCTTGCTTCCACAATGACCACAAAACGCTAAGCCTGTCAGAAGATGTTTGGCACGCCGATGCTCCCAAAACCGTGATGATTTGAGTGTCCGTACTGTTGGGCTATTCCCAATATCGTCAAGCCGTTCGGCAACCCGATGCCATACCGTATCATCAATAATCCGAAGCTCTGGGGTCTCTTCAATAACCCACTCATTCTCTGGGTTGGGCCGGGCTACGCGTTTGCCAGTCTTTGGATCCTTCAGAAACCTCTGCCGGTTCCAGATGGTCCGTCCGATATAAAGCTCGTTGCGCAAGATCCCGGTCTTGCGCCCCGCATGCCCGCGGATGGTCGTGTCTTGCCACGCTTTGCCATTGGGACCCGGTACACCGTCGGCATTTAATTGCCGCGCAATGGCTGTTGGTGATGCGCCGCCTGCAAAGCGTTCGAAAATGTGGCGTACGACACGTGCTTCCTCTTCATTGATGGTGCGTAAGCCGCGTATGCGCTCGCCTGCAGAATTAACCTCCCGCACCATCTCATAGCCATAGGCTTTGCCACCGGCCGAGCGGCCTTGCTCAACCCGACCGCGCAAGCCGCGATGCGTTTTGGCGGCCAGATCTTTGAGGAAGAGCGCATTCATGGTGCCCTTCAGACCAACATGAAGTTCGTTGATCTCGCCCTCTGCCAATGTGATCAAACGGATGCCGGCAAATGAGAGCGCTTTGTAGAGGGCGGCAATATCTTCCTGATCGCGAGAAAGGCGATCGAGTGCCTCCGCAATGAGGACGTCGAATTGATGGGCGCGGATATTGTCGAGTAACTCCATATATCCGGGCCGAAACTTACTTGATCCGCTCAAAGCACGATCTGAATAGACCTTCTGAAGCGTCCAGCCTTCAGACTGAGCGCGCAGTTCGCAAAGGCGAACCTGATCCTCGATCGAGGCTTCGCTCTGCAGATCGGATGAATAACGAGCATAGATCACGGCGCGCATGAGACGGCCTCTTCAGTGATGTGATTGGTCAAGGTCTCAATGAGATTTGTATGGCGGCGGGAGGTCTCAATCATGCGGGCCTGGTTATAATGGGCGTTCGTCATATCGATTGTTGTGTGGCCTAAAATGCATCGGGTGATCCGGGTTGATTCAGGCGCATGACGAATGAGCGTGGTGACGCTGGCGTCCCGAAAGAGATGAGGCGTCATGTCGACGCCAAACTCTGCCTTTGTTCGTTTGCGGATCGCGTTGCGAAGCGAAGCGTCTGTTAAAGCTCGTCCCTCATTAGAAATCCAAAGAGCGGCGTTCTGTTCCCGTTCATTGCGTTGATGGGTTATGTCATCATCTTTGTGGGTAAGGGTCAGAAGATAAGGCCGATAAACATTGAGATAGGTTTGAAGGGCTTCATAATATTCTTGCGGAAAAGCGACTTCAAAGGCGCGCTTGCCTTTCATCTCATCGGCCGCAAAGAGAAATGTTGCGCTGGCCTTATGCAGAATGAGGTTGGCACCGAGCGTCAGGCTTGCAAAGTTTTTGCGCCTGAATGGGCGGCGGATCAGAAGGGCGATCATCAACCCATCCCGAAACATTAATGCCCGTTTATAGAAACTCAAATCCTTAATTGTCTCAGCTTTGTCCATTAACGAGCGCCCCAACCGTTCCAGCGCGTCGGCCGATTGAAGGCGAGCAAGCTTATTACGAACTGGGCGCGATTGAGCCCTGAGCTTTTTGACGGCGGTCTTCAGCCAAGACCAGTCATGGGTAGGATCCATCACGCGGGCTGCATCATAGACTTCTTGGACATGACAAAAGATGGTGTGAGGCGCGTAATTTGAGGCCTGCAGAGTTTTAACAAAGCCACCCATATGAAATTGGGTCACTGATGTCGCGACATCGTGAGTGCGATCAAAAACGCCGGCAAAAAGCGTCCACGAGACAAAGCTGCCAAAACCCTTTTGTGTTTTAAGAGTGGTTGCTGGACGCCAATGGCGCGCAGGCTTGTCGTCTTCAAAAAGGCTTGGCTCAGCAAAGGCGTCATGCCATTGCGATTGGCAAGGTAGCGGCCATGCTTCGATCGGGAGATAGCGGGCTTTGAAAGAATCAGGGGGAAGCATTCTGCCCCTCCTGTGCGATTAGCTCATCCAGAATGGCACCATAGCGTTTGAAGGTCGCATCCTCTTCAAGGCCAACATAAAAAGCGATGGTTGTTTTAACGCTTTTATGCCCCAAGAGCTGGCGGACCGGTTCATATTGGCCGGGGTAATGGCGCAGAAAAATATAGCCGGTGAGATGGCGGAACAGATGGATGTTCATCCTCAGCCCCGTGCCCTCCTTGATAAAGGCTTGAAGTTGGGCTGCCAGTTCGGCCGGATTTTTAGTGCGGCCAGTTCGTGAGATGAACAAGGCCGATGTCGGATGCTCGCCCGCTAAAAGAGGGCGATAGATATCAACATAGAACCGGTAAAGCTTCAAAAAGCGTGCGCCCAAAACATAGTTCAGGGTGACTTTGTTTTTAACATCAGCGCTCTCAATGATGATGTGGGATTGCGTCTCTGAAACAAAATCGAAGTGTCGGTCCATATCGAGCGCAGCCAGATTCTTGGCGCGCATGGGCGCTTCAAGTTCGATCTGCATCGCCAAAGCCGATTGCACTTTGATGGCGTCGGTCAGATTGGGGTGGACGAGGTCGAGCGCTGCCACAGTGTCAGTCGGCAGGGTGAGCAGGCGCGGAAGGGCTTTGTCTTCGAGAATGGTTCGAAGGCGTTTTTTGTTCGTGGACGTCATGCCTGAAGCGACAGGCCTCATCTTGCTCTCAGCATTCCGGATGAGCTGCAGGACACTTTCTGGAGCACCACAATGGTGCTCTGCGATCAGCCTCAGAAACCGGGCGAGATTGGCTGCATGCGCATTGGGCTCTTTGCCGACCTTGGTCCAAATATGGCTCAGGATTTTTTTGGTGGCGGCCTCCGTGACAAGATCAGAAACCGTTTTGAGATCCGCCAACCTCCCGCCTCCTTCAACGTAATGAACGACGAGTTGGCAGAACTTGCCCCGACGATCTTTAAGAGTGGCTTCGGCAAGCGGCTGCGGGGCGGACGCATCAAAGAGGTCGTCCTCTCCCCAGCCCGCTCTGAGCTCAAAGTAAGAATCGGCATCGGCCTTCAGAGAGGCAGGCAGGTCCGGATACTTGATACTGGAACGGGTCGAGGAGGGTGGAACGAGCTGGGTCTTGGGCCAGCCGGGTTTGCCGATCATCCGGTTCCAGGCGTGGGCCGTGTCCCGGACGATCTGCTTAGGCCGAGATAGGCTCATGGCCGCACATTCGGCCGCATAAGCCAGAAGGTGCTCTTGCCGGGCGGCGGCTAAAGGCACGCCCTCACGGCAGAGATAGCCCACAAATCCAAAAAGAGCCGACCTTGTATAGCGGCAGTCCGTCTGATCCAGCGCCAGCCGGGCTGGGGGCAGAATAAAATGGGCAAAGGGGTTTGAGACGGGGCGTGGCATGGGGCTACCTTATCAAAAGGGGGGCAAGAGTCGAGTCATAATCAGCAAAAAAGTTGCAGGTCTACTTAGTGACAGATAACAAATACAGCGACTTAGAAGACAAAAAATAAACAAACAAACAAAACAAAAAGAAGGAAAAAAATCACTCATCGTCAC
>JAIYCE010000071.1 GCA_027488155.1 Hyphomicrobiales bacterium
GCGCCCATCAGCGCGCGGTTCGCATCGTCGTTCTCAAGGAACGGGATAAGCGCAGCGGCAACCGAGACGAGCTGCTTCGGCGAAACGTCCATGTAATCGACGCGCTCCACCGGAACGACGATAACGTCGCCCGCATGACGCACGACAACGAGATCGTCCGTCAGCTTGCCATTCTTGTCGACAGCCACGTTCGCCTGCGCGACGTAATGCTTACCTTCTTCCATTGCCGACATGTAGACGACTTCAGCTGTGATCTGACCGTCGCGCACTTTGCGGTACGGGCTTTCGATAAAGCCGTATTTGTTCACGCGCGCGAAGGTCGCGAGCGAGTTGATGAGGCCGATGTTCGGGCCTTCCGGTGTTTCAATCGGGCAGATACGGCCATAATGCGTCGGATGGACGTCGCGGACTTCGAAGCCCGCGCGTTCACGCGTAAGACCACCCGGGCCAAGCGCCGAGAGGCGGCGCTTATGGGTGATTTCCGACAGAGGATTCGTCTGGTCCATAAACTGCGAAAGCTGCGACGAACCGAAGAATTCGCGCACGGCTGCTGCAGCAGGCTTTGCGTTGATCAGATCCTGCGGCATGACCGTGTCAATATCGACCGACGACATGCGTTCCTTGATCGCACGCTCCATACGCAGAAGGCCGACGCGATATTGATTTTCCATCAATTCACCGACCGAGCGCACGCGGCGGTTTCCGAGATGGTCGATGTCGTCAACTTCGCCCTTGCCATCGCGCAGATCGACAAGCGCGCGCACGACAGCGACGATGTCTTCCTTGCGGAGCACACGCATCGTATCGGGCGCATCGAGATCGAGACGCATGTTCATCTTCACGCGGCCGACGGCCGAGAGATCGTAACGTTCCGGATCGAAGAACAGCGAATGGAACATCGCTTCCGCCGTGTCGACGGTCGGGGGTTCACCCGGGCGCATCACGCGGTAGACGTCGAACAGCGCTTCTTCGCGCGACGAATTCTTGTCGATCGTGAGCGTGTTGCGGATGTAGGGGCCGATATTGACGTGGTCGATGTCAAGCACCGGAACGTCGCTCAGGCCTTCCTCGAGAAGGACCTTCAAATTCTTGTCGGTGATTTCATCACCCGCTTCGGCAAAGATTTCGCCGGTCGCCGGATTGACGAGATCGTCGGCGATATAATGGCCATACAAATCCTCGTCATCCGCGCGCAGGAATTTCGTGCCCTTTTCGGCGATGAGACGCGCCGCACGCGGTGTCATCTTCTTGCCGGCTTCGAATACGACCGCACCCGTATCGGCGTCGATCAAATCCTTCGTGATCTTGAGGCCGCGCATACGGTCGGGATCGAACGGCATGCGCCATCCATCCTTCACGCGTGAGTAGATCACGGTCTTGTAGAAGGTCGAGAGAATGTCTTCGCCATCCATGCCGAGCGCATAGAGAAGCGACGTCACCGGAATCTTGCGGCGGCGATCGATACGCGCATAGACGATATCCTTCGCGTCGAACTCGATGTCGAGCCACGAACCGCGATAAGGAATAATGCGCCCGGCAAACAAAAGCTTGCCTGAAGAATGCGTCTTGCCCTTGTCGTGATCGAAGAACACACCCGGCGAACGATGCATCTGAGAAACGATCACGCGTTCCGTGCCGTTCACGATGAAGGTCCCATTCGATGTCATGAGCGGCATGTCGCCCATGTAGACATCTTGTTCCTTGATGTCCTTGACCGACTTGGCACCGGTTTCTTCATCAACATCGAACACGATGAGGCGCAGCGTCACTTTCAGCGGCGCAGCGAATGTCATGCCGCGCTGGCGGCATTCATCCACATCGTATTTCGGCGGTTCGAACGTGTACTTCACGAACTCAAGACGCGACGCGCCGGAGAAATCATGGATCGGGAACACGGATTTGAAGACGGCCTGCAAGCCGTCGTCGTCGCGGCCTCCCGGCGGTTCGTCGACTTGCAAGAACTGGTCATAGGACGCCTTTTGAACCTCAATCAGGTTCGGCATCTCCGCGACTTCGCGGATATGACCGAAGAACTTGCGCACTCGCTTCCGGCCGGTGAAGGTCTGAGCCATCTGTTCCTCGCTTCCCGTGACAACCGGAGCGCCGCAGCGGGCCGGTGACGGGTCTTTTCCATCATACGTTTCGAACCCGTCCGAGAAAAAAGGCTCCGGACGGCAGAATGGCCCCGGAGCTTTTGGGCTCCGGGACCCTCACCCCTTACGGGGCCTTGTCAGTTGCACCGCCAAAAAGCGGCGCTCAAGCTCACTTCAGCTCGACCTTAGCGCCGACCTTCTCAAGGGTTTCCTTGATCTTGTTGGCTTCGTCCTTGCCGACGCCTTCCTTAACCGGCTTCGGCGCGCCTTCGACGAGGTCCTTAGCTTCCTTGAGGCCGAGACCCGTGATGCCACGGACTTCCTTGATGACCTCAATCTTCTTGTCGCCAGCCGAAGCGAGAACGACCGTGAATTCGGTCTGTTCTTCAGCGGCGGCAGCCGGGCCAGCAGCCGGGCCAGCAGCCACGGCGACCGCAGCGGCGGCCGAGACGCCCCACTTTTCTTCGAGCATTTTGGCGAGTTCGGCGGCCTCGAGGACCGTCAGCGACGACAATTCGTCAACGAGCTTGGTAAGATCAGCCATTGTTTTCTTCCTTTAGGATTGGTTCGAACCGTTTGGGTTGAGACGGCCTTACGCCGCATCTCTCTTGGCATAGGCTCCGAAAACGCGTGCGAGCTTGCCCGCGGGCGCGTTGGCGAGTTGCGCGAGCTTGGTCGCCGGGGCCTGAACCAGGCCGACGAGCTTCGCACGCAGTTCGTCCAGCGAAGGCAGCGAGGCTAGAGCCTTGACGCTGTTCGCATTCAGAGCGGTCGCACCCATCGCACCGCCAAGGATGACAAGCTTGTCATTAGCCTTAGCGAACTCGACTGCGACCTTCGGTGCCGCGATTGGATCGCTGCTGTAAGCCAGCAGCGTCGGTCCCTTGAGGAGGGACGCAATCGACGCGACATCCGTGCCTTCGAGAGCGATCTTGGCGAGGCGGTTTTTCGCGACTTTCACGGATCCACCGGCCTGCTTCATCTGCGCACGCAGCTTCTGCATATCGGCGACCGTGAGGCCGGCGTAGTGAGCGACGACAACGACACCCGTGGTGTTAAACACACCATTAAGGGTCGAAACGAGCTCAGTTTTTGCCGCTTTATCCACGGGGCTCTCTCTGGTTGGCGGGGACATTTCGTCCCGCCGGTTGCATTTGCCGGTCTTTTACGGAAGGATTCCGCAAAGATTCCGACGGCTTCCGACGTGCCTGTCCCCGTGCGACGCCCCGAAGGGCGAGACCCGGTACATGGTTCGAACAAATCCCCAAACCCTTGCGGGCCACCCATCTTGCAGGGCTAGCCCAGACGGTTTCAGCCGCTGGGCCGGTGATTTGTCTCCCCGTCTATGCAGGACATTAAGCAGCCTAAGCTACCCCTGCAGTCTCGGACAGGACGTGACCGTCCGGTCTGACCCTTTCGGAGAAGCCCCCCGAAAGCGCCCGGCCTGACGGTCTATCTGATTGATTTCTCAATCAGAATCACAAAAATGACGAAGAATCGACGTGGCTCTTCGTCCATCTCTGGTGAAACGCGGACCCCTCATCTAGCCGCTAGCGACTGGTTTGCCAAGGGTTTGTGCAAAAGTTTTGACAAAAAAAGCCCCCGGCCCGGACAATTCCGGGCCGGTTCGTCCAAAAACGAGCCGCTTACTCGACCTGAACGCCCGTCGCTTTGGTGATGGGGCCCCACAGCGCGAGTTGATCCTCGACGAACTTGCTCAATTCCGCTGGCGAGGAGGGCGTGATCGTCATTGTCAGATCCTTGAGCCGCTTCTGCAGTGCTGGGTCGGCCAGCGCCTTCTTCACCTCGGCATTCAATTTGTCGATGATGGGCTTGGGCGTTTTCGCTGGCGCAAAGATCGCCTGCCATGAATAGGTCTCATAGCCTTTGAGGCCCTGCTCATCCATCGTCGGAATATCCGGCATCTGCTCGACGCGCGTCTTGGTTGTCACCGCGAGCGCACGGATCTTGCCCGCCTTGATGAACTCCACCGAAGACGGAAGATTATCGAACAGCACGGGCACCTGACCGGCAACGAGATCGTTCATAGCCGGGCCGGCACCACGATAAGGCACATGCGCCATCTTTGTGCCAGCCATGGAATTGAACATTTCGCCCGAAAGATGCAGCGGCGTTGCGACGCCTGACGAAGCGTAGCTATATTTGTCAGGGCTGGCCTTCGCGAGCGCGATCAATTCCTGAACATTCTTTGCCGGCACCGATGGATTAACGACGAGCACGTTCGGAATGTTTCCGATAAGCGCGATCGGTTCGAAATCCTTGATCGGATCGTAAGCCGACTTCTTCGCCATAAGCGGATTGAGCGTATGCGTCGAAATGGTCCCGTACAAAACGGTATAACCATCGGGCGCCGCTTTCGCGACAGCAGCGGCACCGATATTGCCGCCAGCCCCAGCACGGTTTTCAACAACCACGCTCTGACCCAATTGCTCCGTCAACTTCTGCGCGAGAATGCGCGCGACGAGATCAGTCGATCCGCCGGCAGCAAATGGAACGACCATTGTAATCGTCCGGTCGGGATAGGTCTGCGCAAAAGCGGGGCCCACCAACGCGCTCGCGGCGAGGGCGGCAAAGGTCATTGTAAGGCCGGTGCGACGCGTGATCATGAAATCCTCCCAAAAATCCAAGCCGAGAAGCTAATGCACAGCCGGGTCAAATCAACCGGTCTTATTGCCGCGAAAACAAAGGATTTGGACTGAGCCGGGACTTTTGCACAGGGCACAGGCTCGGCTAGGGTCCTGCGCTGCGGGGCAATGCCTCTTCCGATAGCCGCGCGACTGGCCGAACCAGATATGGGAGAAACCTCGTCTTGCGTCGCAGCCTGTCTACTCTTTTACGACTGATGGCTTCCCTCTTCCTTCTTGGATGGGGGGCATGGTCGGCGCTCGCCCTGTCCTATCTGGCCGGATGGGGCGCTTTTGGCGCGAGCGCCACTGCGCTGACGATCCCCCTCGCCCTCTGGGCACTTTGGCGCGGACGGCTTTGGGGCCTCATGCCGATCGCGCTAGCGGGCGGCCTTGCTCTCGCCCTGTTCTTTCATCTGCGTCCCTCGAGCGATCGCGATTGGGCGCAGGACGTGGCCCATCTTGCGACCGGTAAGGTCAATGCCGACACACTGACAATGAATCACGTCCGCAGCTTCCGCTGGCGACAAGACGATACGGCAGACCCCGTCTGGCAAAAACACTCTTACGATCTCGACCGGCTTGTAAGCGTCGATCTCATCGCGTCTTACTGGATGGGCGAACAGATTGCGCACACCATGCTGAGCTTCGGTTTCGAGAAACCGGATGGCGGCATCGAGCGGCTCGTCTTCTCCGCCGAAATCCGCAAGGAAAAAGGCGAGGCTTATTCAGCCCTCGCCGGTTTTTTCCGCCAATATGAATTAGCCATCGTTGCAGCAGACGAGATCGACATCATCGGCGTGCGCGCACAGGTGCGCAACGAGGACGTCCGCATCTATCCGCTGCAAATGGCGAAGACGACCGCGCGCAAATTATTGTTGCACGAAGTTGCACTCGCCAATCGGCTTAAAGCCCGCCCGCGCTTTTACAATACGATCACCGCCAATTGCACCACGATCCCGTTTCAGATCGCGCGCCTTCTCGTCCCCGGCCTCCCGCGCGACTGGCGCATTCTCGCTTCGGGCTATTTCCCCGATTACCTTTACGAACTCGGCGCAATCCCGAACGGCCAACCCTTCCCGGCCATCCGCACCGCCGCGCAATCATCCGCCCGCGCAAAGGCCGCCATCAACAAGGCCAATTTCTCCGACGCGATCCGCGTGGGCTTACCGAAGGCGGGACTATTTTGAATCTTGCGCATGAAAGCCGCGCGAACCGTCGCAATAAAAAAGGCCCGCAGAAGCGGGCCTTTTCAAAAACAAAAGATGGGCCGAATGAACCGCCCATCACCGTCTGCGGGTCAATCTTCACACCCGGGCCCCAAAGGTTCGCGGCCGCGCGAACCGTCACAATAAAAAAGGCCCGCCGAAGCGGGCCTTTTCAAAAACAAACGATGGGCCGAATTAGCCGCCCATCACCGTCTGCGGGTCAATCTTCACACCCGGGCCCATCGTCGAAGAGACGGCCACGCGCTGAATGTAAGTACCCTTAGCGCCAGCAGGCTTCGCTTTCGCCACCGCATCCGC
>JAIYCE010000047.1 GCA_027488155.1 Hyphomicrobiales bacterium
GAACGTTCTCCCATCCCGGCAACTGCCGTAAATGGGCCGTCGTCTCAAGCCCATCCATTTCCGGCATCATGATATCCATTAAAACGATGTCGAATGCATTTTCATGCACGAGTGCTAGAGCCCGTCTGCCACTTTCCGCTTCCACCACATCAAAACCAGCGCCTTCAAGGATGGCCGCAATCAATTCACGGTTCATCGCAACATCATCCACGACAAGTACGCGGGGCAGTCCGGAAAACTCATGAAAGTCAGGTGTCTGCGGGCTTTGGAGCCGCGGCACGTCATGCAGAGGAAGACGGAATTCGAGCTCGAACCAGAATTCGCTGCCTTCACCGGGTGTGCTAATAACACCGATGCGCCCACCCTGAATTTCGATAAGCTGTCTGCAGATCGCAAGTCCAAGCCCCGTTCCACCACGATGCCGATGGTTTGGGCGATCAATCTGAAAAAAAGGCTTGAAAAGCGTGACTTGATCTTCTGGCGTTATGCCTGTTCCCGTATCAGTGACAGAGATCCGTAGCTCAATCATCTCCGGTCCCCGTACCGTTTCACGCACTTCAATGCACACATGCCCCTCATGCGTGAACTTCAATGCATTTGAGACAAGATTGATCAAAACTTGGCGCAGCCGGTGTGCATCGCCAACAATAAAGTGTGGCAAACCATCAGGGATATGCGTCTCAATGATCAAGCCTTCGCGGGCCACTTGCGCCCTAGCCCAATCCGCGACACCTTCAAGCAGTGAAATAAGGTCAAACCGTTCCGATGTAATCCGGACATGGCCAGCCTCGATCTTAGAAAAATCGAGTATCTCATCGAGTATCGCTTGTAGCGACTTACTCGCATCTGCCACATGACGCATATAGGACTTCTGCTGATCATCAAGCGAGCTACGTCGTAAGAGATCGATAAAGCCCAGAATACCATTCATGGGCGTACGGATCTCATGGCTCATGGCAGCAAGAAAATCAGATTTAGCTGCGTTAGCTTTCTCAGCCGCTAACCGTGCATCCTCAAGATCGTGCCGTGTTGCTTCAAGATCTGCAAGACGAAATCGAAGATTATCTTCGCTAATTGTTCGCTTGACGTACTCACGGTCGAGCAAGCGACCAAGCCGCTTGATGTTGGTAACAACAATCAATGCAAAAGCAGTAAGCAGAAGCGCGACAAGGCTATTCTCAAGAGTGTTCTGCTGCCAAAGGCGAAATAAATCCTGATTTGAAATAGTGATTTGTGCAATAATTTCATCTGAAAGGCGTATCCATACCTCGCGTGTAGAGCCATTGCGCCCCTCACTTGACACGATCAATGGCTTATCGGTCAGGTTTTCTGGTGGTGTGACTACAACATCAAGATTTGCAACCAAATCCCCTTTATGAACGGAAAGAATGGGACGATTCTCTTGATTGAAAATCGTAATACTTGTCTTTTCTTTTAGTCCTGCATCTTCGATCGTCCGCACGACGACCGCAGGGCGTATTGTGACCACAACAGCGCCGCCAAACTGATAGGCCGGTGCTAATTCGCGGTTAATAGGATAGACCATGTTAACGCCCGGTAATCCGCTAACGCGGCCACGAGACGTTTGACTTGCAAAAACTCCCTTGTAGCCGTTCCGAAAAGCTTGAAAATAATCGCGATCAAGCACTGATGCGCCAGACGGAGCTGGAAACTGCACCGTTGTTAAAACAATATTGCCATCAATATCGATCAATGAAAGAGCCGTCAGGTCTCGTGAAAAATCGAGTAGTAGCGAAACCAACTCCTGATGATACTTTGCGTCTGTGCTGATGAACTGTCCGCGCTCCAGATAGGTACGAGCGATGCCATTAGCGATTTGCTCGGTCGCATTGAGCAGAGTACCAAGGTGATTGCGTATGGAGGCTGCTGCAAGCCGTGTCTCAGCATCGCTCCGATCAAGTGTTATATGATATTCGCGCCACGCCAATGCAGCCACGATCAGCCATGCACTCCCGACGAATGCGGTAATCGTGATAACGGCGCTGCGTAGCGCTCGTTCTCCATAACGTCCAGGAATTGAACTCATCCTGCGTGGAAGGATAAGCCAGGCTTATTGAAACAGAAAGCTAAGCCGCCACTTTGCTTAAGCGGCGGCCTTCAAAAACTGTGCGCCATCGCTAAGCTGATCACCAATCGCCATCCACAGTTTGAGGTCTTCAAGATAAAGCTCGCGTCCACGGGCGCGGATCAAACCTTTACTCAGAAGGGTTTTAACCTTACGGCGTACAGTCTCACGTGGGACGTCGAGTTGATAGGCAATAGCTGTCATGCTGGTTGGCCGCATCGTCAGAAAATCGCTTTGTCGTGCTGCCATGTTGAGATCGCCAATGGCCATAAAGATGATGGCCTCATCTATTGTGAGATCGTGATCTGTCCTAAATCGATCAAGTGCGGATAGGAACGACCGAATATTACGACGTGGAATGGTAATTTCGCTTAATATTGGCATTTTAATTGTCCAATTCCTGTTGTCGATTCATCACATCATAAGCGAAAGCTTCGCATTACATGAACAGCAATGAACGAAAACGACACTGCCGTTAGGGCAATATCTGCATTTGAATTGTTGCTGCTTGTCTGTTCTCGCTGTAAGCGTGTGAAAGGATATGTTTCCGTTGTGTAAGCTTGGCTGCTCGCAAGGTTCATCATGCCGCAAATTCGTGTTCTTCTCGTCGAAGACGATACGCTCAGTCGAGAATTGATGGCGTTCTATCTAAGAGGCGAAGGAATGCTCGTTACTGAAGCCGACAGTCTTTCAGCGTTGCGTCAGTCTCTGCGGCAAGTTGTGCCTGATATCGTGGTGCTTGATTTGATGCTCGGCGATGGAAGCGGGCTGGATGCAATGCGCGAAATCGGCGAAATGGGATGTGGTGTCATCGTGTTATCGTCACGCGACTCCCCAGTCGACCGTATCCTTGGCCTTGAACTCGGTGCCCATGACTATCTAGCCAAGCCGCTGGAGCCGCGCGAACTGGCATTAAGAATCCGTAATTTACATAGATTACTAGCTTCTGCCGGAGAACAGCCCGCGCAGGAATTGTTTCGCTTTGGCCCTTATGAACTTGACCCGTTGGCGCATCAGCTTAGGCGAAGCAATGACGGATCCGTCGTCACAATGACAGGGACCCAATTTCGCCTTCTCGAACTTCTTGTTCGTCATCCCAATCGTGTTTTTGAACGTGATACACTTGTCGACCAGATTTTCGGGCGACGTTGGATTGGCTTAAGCCGGTCGATTGATGTGCTTGTCAGCAAGACTCGTGCACGTATCGATGGGTCCGATGAGCCGACATGGATTAAAAGCATCCGGGGCGTTGGTTATGTCTTTGTTGGAGACGTTAAGCGCGTTCGGCGTAAAGCGAGCGAACCCGCATCGGGCGAACGCTAACTCAAGCTTAACAATGCCTCTTCATCCTTCTTAAGACTGAGCGACGCAAAGGAGGATCAAGTCGTGTTAACTAATATCGATTCTCTAATTGGCATTGTCGGTGTCGTTGGCGATTTAGTGGGCGTTATCATTATCGCGATCGGTCTCATTACGGTTTCAATTCGATTTATCCGGAACCTGGCTCAAAAAGATAGCAACGCCTATACGACTTACCGCAGTGGCATCGGCAGAACATTGTTACTCGGTCTTGAATTTCTTGTAGCAGCCGACATTATTCGAACGGTTGCAACGACACCCACCTTCTCTTCCGTTGGTGTTCTTGCTGCAATTGTCGCGATTAGAACATTCTTATCTTGGTCATTGCAGTTAGAAATTGAAGGTCGCTGGCCTTGGCAATCGCGTAATTGATACACCAACGCATCGCTCAAGGTTGAGACTATTCTGATCTCTATGTTAACGTCATCTCATCTGGCGGCGTGACAGCGTCGCATTTCTGCTTTTGATGAGGGCGTTGTTTATGACAGATCATTCCGCGGATCGATTAGCTCTCACAATGCCACCAGCACGGCTCTCATCTCAGGATGGCAGCGAAATCGATGCAGCAGCAGCATTTGCAACGATCTGGCGACAGCGACGTCTCATTATCGCTTCGATCAGTATCTGTCTTGTATCAGCAATCTTCTATCTCGCAATTGCAACGCCAAAATACGCTGGTTTAACGACATTGATGATCGATACGCGAAGGATCCAGCTCTTTCAGCAGGCACAGGACTCTGTCACGCCGGATCCAGTGATTGATTCAGCTGTTGTGGAAAGTCAAGTAGAAGCGTTAAGATCAGAACGACTTGCAGCAAATGTTATTCAGGCATTTAAGCTCGATACTGATCCAGAATTTATCGGGGAAGAACCAGATCCCGCGGTCGCTGTTCTGATCAAGGGATATAGTACTTTAATAAGTCTTTTTTCCGGCGCTGAGTCATCGGCTGACCCGGCATTTGAGAGGATGCGCTCGGCTTTAGCAGCTTATGGCAAGGCGCTCACTGTCAAACGGGTCGGAACAAGTTATGTCATTGAAATCTCTTTCAAATCAAAGGATCGGGCAAAAGCTGCTAGAATCGCGAATGGAATCGCCGAAATATACATCAGAGATCAGACCGATTTTCGCATCAACTTGATCCGCGAAGCAGGCCGTTGGCTTGAGGGAAGGATTGCCGAGCTACGTACAGAAGCGGGGCGAGCTGAGACCGCCGTCCAGAATTTCCGCAGCGAAAATAATCTGATTGATGCTAACGGAAAGTCTGTAACCGATCAGCAATTGTCCGAATTAACAACACAATTAGCATCAGTTCGGTCAGATATGGCGCAAGCGCGAGCGAAGCTTTCCCGCATAAAAGAAGTTACGGAGGGGAGGGCAGGCGACGCATCCAACGTCACAGATACACTGAAGAACGAAATCATAACGCGTATTCGCCAACAATACGTTGATACACAAAAACGCGAAGTAGAATGGTCATCACGCTACGGCGAAAACCACATTGCAGCTGTAAACCTACGCGCTGAGATGCGCCAATTAGAACGGGCAATACAGGATGAGTTGGGCCGTATCGCAAAGACCTATGAGAGCGATTATGAGATCGCGCGGTCGCGCGAAGAGGCTCTTTATAGTGCTCTCGATCAGCTCTATCGCGAAGTCAACACTGGCCGTCAAGCTCAGGTGAAACTACGCGAGCTTGAAAGCTCGGCAACATCATATCGCGCATTGCATGACAGCTTCATGCAACGCTATCTTCAAGCTGCGCAGCAGCAGTCGTCGCCAATGACGGAATCGCGGATTGTCGGCCGTGCCCAACCACCAAAAGAGAAGGCATCACCAAAAACTCTTTTGATCCTAGCAGGTGCAATAGGAGCAGGTGCTATCTTCGGACTAGGTGGTGCTTTTTTTAGAGAAACGTTGGATCGTCGTATCAGGACTTCACCCGATTCAGAAGCGGCAACCGGTGTCCCATGTCTTGGCGTTATGCCTCTTGTACATGGTGACGACATTGTAAGAAGCCCGTTAAACCAATCGGCTTCACCTGGCCATGCAGCATTTCGTGTCCCCCTATTAAGGCATGCACTTGATGCGCCTTTCTCACAATTTGCGGAAGCGCTTCGAAGTGTGAAAGTATGTGTTGATGCACGTTCATCACGCGATCAGCATCGTGGACATGTTATCGGTATCGTTTCAACTATTCCCAGTGAAGGAAAAACGACAGTTGCGGTAAACTTGGCACTTATTACGGCAGCCACCGGACGAAAAGTCCTTTTGGTTGATGGTGATCTCCGAAATCCTGCGCTCACACGATCTTTGCAAACATCGCCGACGCATGGCCTCATTAATGTGTTGCTCGGTGAATTAAAGCTGGAGGATGCTACCCAACGTGAACTGCAAACTGGATTAACTATCCTGCCTGTTATTCCAGGTAATCGAGCATCTCATAGTAATGAGGTTATATCATCGTTCGCGATGCATGAATTTCTAGAGAAGATGCGGGACCAATTCGACTATATAGTTGTTGATCTGCCACCTATTGGGCCAATTGTCGACGCGCGTGCTGCAGCCGATCTCATGGACGAATTTGTCCTTGTTGTTGGCTGGGGTGCAACGCCTATGCAGACAGTTAAACGCGCTCTTTTAGGTGCGCCCGGTATCAAACGGGCTCTAATTGGGCATCTCTTGAATCGGGTAGACTTGAAAGCGTATCGTGATTTTGAGAGTGATGGTAGTTTTTACTATTCGCCAGAACAATGGGAGCGTTATGGTGGTAAAGCGGCTTAGGCCAGCTCGAGTCAAGTTTGACCATCAACATTTGCGCAGGCAGGTTTCTGTGCAACTATGATCCAATCTGTTGCTGCTAAGGTTTCAAACTGTTGACCAAAAAGGCGCATAAAAGTAGCCGGAAAATGATAAAAATAAAAGAGAATAGGCCATTTGCGATAGAGCTCAAACGCAGCGGGGCCCTCGTAGCGTCCGGCTAGCGGGACGAGAAGGCCGGCCGCCTTAAGTTGTTGCTGTACAATCTCAAAGTCCATTTCCCGCGAAAGAAATGTTTCAAACGGTGCATGACCAGGTTCGCCAGCTTCGGGTATCCCACGAATGTTTTTATAATACCACACATGAAAACTATGGGGCGTAAAGCGTGTAACGACACCTTTAGTAGAAGAACGATTAGGGCAACCAATGACGAGTAATCCACCAGGATCGAGCGCAGTCATTAAGTGGGTCAACGCCAAATCAGGATGCCTCAAATGCTCTAGAACATCAAAGCAAACAATAAGATCGTAAGGGCCGCGAACGGTATCACTCACCTCAAGATCGCCTAGAACGCGCTCATTTGCATATGTATTACGACTTAACTGCTCTGGACTAATGTCTATCACAGAAATGTGAGCAGGTTTGTCCATCTTGATATGCGAGAATGAACCACCACCTGCTTCAAGAACGCGTACTGGTTCTTGTTTGGACAAGGTTGAACGAAGCAGCTGATGTACTTGATTTAAACATTCTTGCTGATCAATCATTTTAATTCTCCCTTGGAGTATAGTGTTGCGAGTTGTAATCGGAGAAATCGAAGTAAAATCTGGCGGAGGCCTGCGACATTAAGGCCAAAAAGAGCCAAAACATAAAGGCTCAAGGCCAAAAGCCCAGTCAAAATTGTATGAAATGGCGTATCCGGTGCTAGCAAGATTAAGATAACTGTCATTGGAAACGCTGCTAATGCGATCCGAATAAGCTCATTCAATGCTAATGGAAGCTTTTGTAATGATGAGCCGATGAAGATACTACCGAACAACGCGACAATGGAGGACAACAAAGTAGCCCAAGCGCCACCCCGCATTCCCAATATTGGAACCAACCAAATTGTAAGAATGACATTGATAATCAATGCAATGATCAAGATATAGGTTTGCTTAAGTGGTTTTTTTGAAAGAGCGAACGCAAAGCTAAAATAAAAGCTCTCTAATCCTTGAATGAAAGTGGCAATTGCAACAATTGGCATCAAATCGGCGCCAGCTTGGCGAAATGATGGGCCTAAAAGAATTGATGCGATCCCTTGTGGAATAAATACTAGAAAAAGCATCACAGGAAAACCTGTGCAGACAAGAAGTACCCATTGTCGCTCTAAGAGCTTACTTGTTCGAATTAGATCATTGCTTTCGAATGCGCGAATAATCAGCGGAGTTCCAGCAAGATTAATTGCTAACAACAGAACCTGAAGTGTTCGCATCGCTAGATCATAGGGAGCTGCATAAAGTCCGGCCGCTTCTGTAGAGATAAGCGCAGCTATTATTGCTCGATCGGCGAGTATAAGAGCAGATCCCAGCGCGGCTGAAACAGCAAGCGGCAAGCCATAGGCAAGCATGGGCTTGAGATAAGTTAATGCTGGCTTTGCAGAGCCAAGACCAAAGCTGGTGATGATAAAGAGAGGAAGAGAAGCAATGCCATACGCAATAAGAGCTGACAAAATAAGACCGGAAGAACCAAATCCAAAATATAAGGTGGTCACACCAAGAACGGCTGCAAGGCCGGTCCGTAGGATCGATAGTCCTACATAAGAAGCGGGACGCAGCTTAAATTGGAACCATGCAATGGAAAGCTCAAACAAGCCCATAAACACCAAAAGTGGAAATGCAAAATAAAGCGAGTATAGCGCTTCTTCACTTAAGAATGGACTGACTGCGAGGGCAATAAGCGCAAGTGCGATGCATATTACTAGAAACAACTTAAGGATAAGAGACGGAAGAGGCGCTTTACCATCGATTTCGGGTTGGGCAAAACGTAATAAAACATGCCGTAGCCATTGCCCAAATGTGGCATAGAGAGCTGTTGCTAACGCAATGACGAGTGCATAGATACCATATTCATACGGGGTTATAAAATGCGTAAAGGCACTCAGTGAAGCAAGAGTAATCGCTGAAGCACTATAACGACCTATCACATATATAAAACTCATTCTCACCATTACTTATTTTCCAATCTTAATGCTTTCAGTGCATTTTTTGTGCCGTGATAATAGCGTGTGAGATGTTGAAATTGAAAAAAGGTTTCTGGCCATTGAACCAATCCGATAGAAACATAAGCGAATAAAAGACCCCAATTCTTTCGCAACATATGAACTCGCGCTTCACTCCAAAATATGTCCTGTCGCGCAAAGCGGCGACTCAGCCAAAGTTCGGTCCATGAAAAGCGTGAGCGAATGTCAGGATGAGAAAAAACAGACAGGATAGCTTCGTCATTTAGTTTCAGTGGGTTGCCTCTGAGCCCGCTTTGTGCGCCATCAGATCTTTGTCGATAATGAAGAACAACCTTATCACGGAGTATGCAAAAAGAGCCTTTCAAGGCAAGACGGCACCAAAAGTCCCAGTCTTCACCCAAACGCAACCTTGGATCAAATCCGCCCGAATTTCTTGCTGCATCTGTCCGTATAAGAATTGTTCCACCATTTACGATAAAATTTCTGCGTAGAAGAAATTTCAATGAATCATTCTCGGGCATCATCCGACCGCGCAAGATCGCCATTTTAGGATCTTCTATTTCGTTATTCCAAAATTTTAGATGTTGACCAATGACTGCGATGGCATGGGGTTGTGTTATAAGGCCCTGCCACAGTGACGTTAGCGCATCTGCCTCGAGAACATCATCGGAATCTAGGAATAGAATTGCAGGCGCTTTTGCTAGTGCGAGGCCAGTATTACGTGCCGTACTAACGCCTGATCGTGTGATGGAAACGACCCTACAGTGAGGCCGATTGGCAATTAAGCGTGTACGATCGGTGGAACCATCATCAACCACAATAGTTTCAAAATCAGTAAAGCGCTGGCGCTGCAGCGAAGCTAGCGTTTCCCAAAGAAAGCGTTCTGCATTATGCGCAGCAATGACGACGGAAATGCTTGGTGTCATATTGTGCTCCTAGCGCCATGATGCAACACTCACGAGAATACGACAAACTGAGCAGTAAAAAAAATACTGGAGCATTAAAATGAGTATGATTGAGACTGTTATTGTTGGCGGACTTCCCATCGCAAGAAAAACCTCTCAAGACATGATACGAATGTTCGAATCCGATTTAGCATTATATCGAGGTTCAGATCAGCTGCCACGTTTCTCGACATCGGCTAATGGCCACGTTCTCGCTTTGGCGGAACAGGATTTTGCGTTTCGTCACATTCTAAAAACGGCAGACCATATTGACGCAGATGGAATGCCGCTCGTAATTGCATCACGATTCTTAGCGCAGGAAAAGATACCCGAACGAATTGCTACAACAGACTTTATTCATGATATTTCAAGTGCGATGAAAGAGTACGATATACGATATTATTTGTTGGGGTCAGATGAAAAAACGAACCAGGCCGCTATAAAGACGATTCAAGTGAAGTATCCGTGGCTTACTATCGATGGTCACCATGGATATTTTAGTCGTGAAGAGGAGGAAAGCATCATAGAACGTATTCTTGAGTTTAAGCCAGACATCTTATGGGTTGGGTTAGGAGTACCACGCGAGCACCATTTTGTTGCTCGAAGTCGTTCAAAGCTATGTGGTGTGACATGGATCAAGACGTGTGGAGGTTTACTTAATTTTCTTGCAGGGCAGCGGCAGCGCGCGCCGGTTTGGGTTCAGGAAGCCGGTTTTGAATGGTTGTGGCGTATGGTGCAAGAGCCTCTTAGATTGGGTCCACGATATCTTTCTACTAATATTAAAGCGTTGCGGCTTATGTGGCGGTATCGCGCACAATGACAACAATAGTAATGACTGAGAACGTAGAGCAGTTTAGCCGTCCATATCGTTTGATCGAAACATTCTTTGCATGTTTGGCGAGTCTTGTCTTTGGAACACAGATATTACAGATGTTACTTGGCGCTAATGAGCAAGTGCAAGGCGGACGACCAGTTTTAGTACATGTTATTTTTTTGTTTATTTACATGATTATCTTGACTGTATTATTCTCTGACTTTAAATTAATAAAGCGGCTGCTTTTATATTTTCCGCTTATCTTGCTTCTTCTTTTATTTCCACTTGTTTCATTGTTTTGGTCGGTCCGGCCAAGCGATACATTTCAGAGAGGCATTGCTAGTATTGGGTCAGGCTGTTTTGGGTTATTGCTGTTTTGGCGATATGGGATGCTGGTTGCGATACGTATTCTAGCGATTGGAATGACATGTGCTGCGGCAGGAAGCCTTTTAATGGCATTGTCCTTTCCGCACATCGGGTTGATGACCGATGATACATGGGTTGGCGCATGGCGTGGCCTTTATTTTCATAAAAATAGCCTTGGGGCAGCCATTGCACTCGCTATTATTTTGCTGACCTACGTCCTATTCACGGATACGGTTTTCTTTCGATTTGTAGCATTAGTAGGAATCGCAATTTGCTGTATTACCTTAGTAGGTTCTCGTTCTACGACTGCAGTGTTTGCCACTGGCTTGTCAATATTACTTATGATCTGGGCGCGATTAATCCAGCGCTTACCAAACATGATGATCGCTTTAACAACGCTCGGCATTACATTTAGTGTACTGCTTCTTTTCTTTGTTTTGAATATCGCATCTTTAGAAGACGCTTTTGCGTTTTTGGGAAAGAAAGCGGGAATGTCGGGCCGGTTCCCGCTTTGGGAGCAGGTCATAGTCTTCATAGGCGAAAAACCGATAATTGGTTACGGCTATGAAGCATTTTGGCATGAAGACGCGCCGGAAACGCGATTTGTTGCAAGTGTGATAAAATACATGCCGTTTTATTCTCATAATGGAGTTCTTGAAGTATTATTGAATGGCGGAATTTTGCTATTAGGCTTAATTACTTCGTTTATAGTTATTGGTACATATCGGGCATTTCGATTTGCGCGATACTACAGAAAAACATTTATTGCGACGTTTCCGCTTGTGTTCATGGGATATTTTATTCTGGCAAACATTTCTGAATCCCATCTTTTAATGCGGAATGATCTTGTTTGGTCTTTGGCTCTTGGAGTAGCGTTTAGGCTGGCGCTTGATGAGTCAATATTTCGACAGGAGCGCTATTATGCGAAGCCATAGGAAGTTAAAGCATACCGGAATATTAATCACAACATTTCGACGGCCAAATGGCTTGATGCGATGTCTTAAAAGTCTCGTCGATCAAAGGGGGCAGTATGGTTCTTTTGAGATTCATATAATCGACAATGATTGTGATCCCGTAGTCGAAGGAATGGTTGTTGAATTTAAACAAGAAACGCACATTAAACTATATTATCACAAAGAACCAAAACGTGGTGTAGCGAGTGCACGTAATGGAGCTTTAGCGGTAGTGTCTGACACGATGGATTATGTCGCATTTATAGATGATGATGAGATTGCTTCGCCTTTTTGGTTAGAAAGTATGTTAACCACAGCGGAACAGTTCAGTGCTTCAATTGTGCAGGGTCCGGTCGAGCCGCAATTTGAGGATCCTGTACCAGGTTGGTTTCGTAATAGTCGTATTACTGCTTTAGGACCATTCCGTGAAGGAGAAGAGTTGCGCTTTGGATTTTCAGGAAATGTGTTGTTGTCGCGCTCTCTTATACAAGAATCTGGATTGAGGTTTGATCTACGTTTTGACAAGAGCGGTGGTGAAGATCAGCATTATTTTATGTCTTTGATGAAGAATGGCCATCGAATCATTGCATCGCGTGATGCAATCGTGTTTGAGGCTATTCCAAAGTCTCGTATGCTGTTTAAAGAGTATGTAAAGCGCCGTTTTCGTATTGGTGCCACGTTAACATTATCCTGGCGGCTCTTGTGTACAGATAAGCTTGTTGCCCCTTATCGTGTCTTAATTGGTTCGGGACATGCGATCTCTGGGTTCATTTCATGCTTTTCACCCTGGTGCTGGCGGTTTGATTTGTTGGCCTTGAGCATAGGTCGTATTGCTTATGGCATTGGCCAAATCGCTGGTACGGGTGGTTTTATCGGTTCATCGTATACAACGATACATCAGTCGCGTCTTGAGCGTGCGGGAGACCCCAATCATGGATAGCAACGCTGTTGATTACAAAAGCCCGGCAATTGTTCAAGCTGTTTCGGCAAGTCTGCAGCCGGCTGCGTTTGGCGCGCGCCAACTAACGCTGGTTTTTAACGATGAATTCAATGGGTCTGGCAGCCCTAGTCCGCAATGGGCACGTACATACTTTTGGGGTGGCCGAACATTACCTACGAATAAGGAAGAGCAGATTTATACAGATATTCATTTGTTACGGCAGCGTAAGAGCAATTTGGCCGATAGTGCAGAAATGCTTGACGGCCAAGTAATTTTGCGGGCTGAGCGATTGGGACCGGATGAGGCCGAAAAGCTCGGCAGCGGCTATTCGTCCGGTCTTTTAACAACTTACAACAGCTTCGTGTTTCGCTATGGTATTGTAGAGGTTCGCGCACAAGCACCAAAAGGTAAAGGTTTATGGTCTGCGCTCTGGCTTTTGCGGCGGGATAAGGGTTCAAACGGCGAGATCGATATTATGGAAGTTTTAGGCGATCGGCCAGACTTTCTCAATGTCACTTTACATTATTCAGTTTCTGGAGCGACGCGTATCAATCGGTTTGTTAGGCAGAAGACGACAGACCTCACTGCTGGCTATCATGTTTATACACTGATGTGGTCTGATCGCGAAATCGCTATAGCGCTTGATGGTATCGAATTAGCCCGTACGGCTACGCCGGATTCTCTGAAAGAGGACATGTACCTTTTGATGAATCTTGCCGTTGGTGGAAAATGGCCCGGATCACCCAATCAAACAACGGTATTTCCTGCCGAGTTCAAGATTGATTATGTCCGCATATGGCAAGAAAATGTGGGTAAGCGCCCATAATCGGGTTTTGTGGCCGAAACTTACTTTTCATAAAGGGCTAGAATTGCATCATGGTCGGGTTGGAGTCGATCGTGCCATGGCTGATGCAGCTCGGAAAATTGAACGAGATCCCTTGCCTGAGGATCGGAGCCTTTTGCGGGCATATGTATTGCGCCGTCGCCTCATTTGGAGCAGCGTGATAACCATGGTGTTGTTCAGTCTTTCAGTCATATGGTTTTCAATTTGATCTTTCTATAAACCATTGTTGCGCCCGAACAACTCGCTGATGAGTGTCTTCCATAGGATCACAAAGTCCTGCTTGAGAGACAATGTGGCAATGTAATGTAAATCCCTTTCGATCCGACGTTTAGCGAGGCGAGGATCGGTCGTAGGTCCACGCAGCCCGTTGATTTGAGCTAGTCCCGTGATGCCTGGCTTAATCGCATGGCGTTCGAAATATGATGGTACGAGATCTTCATAGAGAATTCCGCCAGCAAGCATTCCGGGTACATGGGGCCGTGGTCCCACAAGTGACATATCGCCTTTGAGTACATTTAGGATTTGAGGCAGTTCGTCGAGACTTGAGCGACGCAAGAAACCACCGATCGGTGTGAGGCGTGGATCGTTCTCGCATGCCTGTTGAACGCCGCTTAAATCCTGCGCGTCAACTCGCATTGTTCGAAATTTATAGACGGTGAAAAGACTATTGCGATGGCCGTAGCGAAGTTGACGAAACAATACAGGTCCTGGCGAGGTGAATATTATACTAAGCGCAATTCCGCCAAGAAGCGGTGCGAGGATAAACAAGAGGATGAGCGCGCCTGCAACATCAGTGATTCGTTTGAAGAAGAAATAGGGCCATTTTTGCCAAGTCGGGTTATTCTGATTGATATTGCGGAAAGAGGAAAAGATGAGAATTTGTGCACCGTTTGGCGTTATAGGCTGGCGTTCATTTTTATGTTTGTTTTCGGTAGATTGGAATTCCTGCAACGCTTTAGGTTTCATAGGAATATGTCCCCGATGGAAAAATATTAACGGCGTTTGCTAGTTGCACGGCTACGCTTGCCGTTTCTATCATCTTGCGCTGTGATGTTAGTAAGATGACATTATAATTTCTCGATGAAAAGCTCGGCCGTCAGGGAATATTGTTTGGGTCCAGAATTGAGGTAACGCATGATATTTCAGCAGAAGCTTGCGAAGGTCTTTGATGTGTCGCGCTTCGCCCGTTTCTCGCAAACGGCATTTCTCATCCGCCGTGCTCTGGGTTTACCGGCGTCTGAGACCAGCGCATTTTCAAAATACGTGTGTGATACGATTGATCATGATCTGACTGAAAATGCGCTTGTAATCCGTGGGCGAGATTATCAGCCGGCCATTTTTGTGCATGGTGTATTGCCACGCTCAGGCACTAATTATTTGGCAGACGCGATCGCTTTGCATCCCGATACGGCTCAGAACCCGGGTGCGCTATGGGAGTTTCCTCTTTTGTATGTTGCGGGAGGGGCGCAGGCATTACAGCGTGAGTTTGAGTTTATGTTTCCGCCCAATGCCAATGTGCTTAAACAGCATGAAATGCTGTCTTACCTTTCATCTGGTTGGTTGCGTGCATTGCAAGCACAATCGGGGCCGCAGACCATGGTTTTGAAATCACCTCATATGCAGCATTTAGCACTATTTCCGTATCTTTTTCCGCGTGATCGCGTGCTTATTTTGATGCGCGATGGGCGAGATGTGCTGCAGTCGAGCTTGACGACGTTTGGGGATCGTTGGTTTGGGAAGAGTTTTTCTGCAATGGCAGCGGAGTGGTCGGCTTCAGCAGGGCTTGCTCTGGCTTTTGCGCCCGGGGGGCCTTGTGCGTGTGAGCAGGCGCTTGTTGTGCGTTATGAGGATTTGATAAGGGAGGGCCGGTCAGCGATGGAGCGTGTTCTGTCGCACTGCGGGCTTAATCAAGCCTCTTACGATTGGGATGCGTTTGATCGTTTGCCGCTCCGGGGATCGTCAACGAGTACAGCTGCGGTTACAGAAAAATGGAAACAAATACCGCGGCCGGAATCTTTCAATCCGCTTGGGCGCTGGCATGCTTGGCCACACGCGCGGAAAGTGCGTTTCAAGAAATGGGCGGGCGAAACGTTGATTGCTGCGGGCTATGCTCAGGATTTTGATTGGTAAGCTTTGCTTTTGTCACCCCAGCCGATGAATGGGCCATTGCGGAAGCCCTCATTGATTTTGCCATAGGTGAAAGGAGTGCCATCGGGCTTTGTAACGGTGCCGCCGGCGGCGTTAAGGATGGCATGTCCGGCTGCCACATCCCATTCCATTGTGGGTCCAAACCGTGGATAGACATCAGCTACAGCTGCGGCAAGGAGACAGAATTTAAGCGATGAGCCACGGCTGCGTCGTTCGCCAACAGCCAGTGCAGAAAGGAATCGCTCTGTCTCTTCGTCAGAATGATTGCGGCTGGCCACACCGATGGCCTGCGGGCCGGGCCAAGGCCGCGCGTGGATTGGCCGTTCATCCTGAGCCGATGAGAGCATCTGCCCCGGGTCTAGTGTCGCGCTGCGGGCGCCGCGTGTTCCGCCAATCCATAATGTGTTGAGGGCCGGCGCATAGATGGCACCGGCAACGGGTTGGCCTGATTCAATCAAAGCAATATTGACGGTGAATTCATCCCGACGGTCGATGAATTCTTTTGTTCCATCGAGAGGATCGACGAGGATGAAGCGTTCGGCGATGGCCGCTTTTTGGCCTGCTGCCATGCTTTCCTCGGCAATCACGGGGGTGCCGCCGCAATAGCGCGCGAGCTGCTCGAGAATGAACGCCTCGGCGCGCATATCGGCCTCGGTAACAGGGCTGCCATCGGACTTTAGCGCGCTGGCTGTACCGTTTGCATAAACCTGCATGATAGGCAGGCCCGCTCCCACGGCGATCTCACCGAACAGTCTTTCAATGTCGCTCACGAGCCCTCTTTGGCTTTGAAACCAGAAGTCCGGCTCGGTTAGCATTGCCCACGCTGTGGCGGCAAGGGGAGGGCGTGAATTGACCCGAAGGGGCGGGTCCGCCAAAACTCCGGCCGGAGACCGGAGGACAGAGTATGGCAGCACCTGTTTTAGATAAGGCCGCGACGCCGATCGGCATCCTAACGGTGTCAGACCGGGCAAGCCGGGGCGTTTATGAAGACAAGGGCGGTCCTGGCATCGTCATGGCGCTGAGCGAGCTTTTGGCCTCGCCGTGGCGTGCCGTGGCCCGGGTGGTTCCCGATGAGCAGGCCGTGATTGAGGCCGCCTTGGTTGAACTCGTCGAACGCGAAGGCTGCTCGCTCGTGCTGACCACAGGTGGAACGGGGCCAGCCCCGCGCGATGTGACGCCCGAGGCGACCGAAGCCGTTTGCGATCGGTTGATGCCGGGTTTCGGCGAATTGATGCGGACGGTGAGCCTGCGGGAAGTGCCAACCGCGATCCTGTCGCGCCAGATTGCAGGGTTGCGTGGTCGCGCCCTTATCATCAACTTACCCGGCAAGCCCTCGGCCATTCGCACCTGTTTGGATGCGGTCTTCCCGGCGATCCCTTATTGCCTCGACCTCTCCGGCGGGGACCGGCTTGAGACAGACCCAGCTTTTTGCGTGGCGTTCCGGCCGAAATCTTGATGTGTGCCGAGCGCACTATTGAGCGCAAATAGACGGAATTATTTGCGACTTTGAAGCATGAGCCTCGTCATTGCGAGGAGCATATCGACGAAGCAATCCATCATCGTCCCGTGCGCGATCAAACGATGGAATGCCGCGTGCTTCAAAAAATACTGTCCTGCAATTAACAAAAAACGGCGCAGGATTTCTCCCGCGCCGTTTCTTATCAACACGCGTTAGGCGCGCATCAGCGCGCCCGCGCTACAATTTTTACGAGCAGCCCGTCGTGCTGCCGCAGGTGTCGCATTTCAGGCAGGTGCCGTTACGCACCAACGTGAAGTTCGCGCATTCGGGGCAGGCTTCGCCGACATAGCCCTTCATCCGCGCTTCTTCACGCTTGTCGAGCGCTTTTGCGGCAGGTGCAGCGGCTTGCGCCGTGCCCGAGGCTGCAAAGCCCAAGCGTGCCATTGCATCGTCAACTTCCGTCGCGATGTCCTGCTTCAGCGCCGTGGCGCCCGCCGTGGCGAGGCCGGTGGCCGCAATGCCACCCTGTGCGCGTGCTTCAACAGAAGCGCCGCCATCGATCGCGAGCAGGCTCGTCGTCTTGCCACGCACAAGGCCCTTCGACACGACGCGTGCGCTCTGGCCCGCCGGTGCTTTGCCTTCGTCTTCACCCTTGCCGATCTTGTCGAAGCCGATGGCATCGGGGGAGACATGAGCGAGGTCGGCGCGGCCGAGATAGGAGATGGCGAGTTCGCGGAAGACGTAATCGAGAACCGATGTGGCGTTCTTGATCGCGTCATTTCCCTGCACGAAACCGGCCGGCTCGAAGCGTGTGAAGGTGAATGCCTCCACATATTCATCGAGCGGCACGCCATATTGCAGGCCGAGCGAAATCGCGATGGCGAAATTGTTCATCAACGAGCGGAAGGCGGCGCCTTCCTTGTGCATGTCGATGAAGATTTCGCCGATACGGCCATCTTCATATTCGCCAGTGCGGAGGTAGACCTTATGGCCGCCGACGATTGCCTTCTGGGTGTAACCCTTGCGGCGGTCGGGCAGACGCTCGCGGTCGCGCACGCGCTCGATGCGCTCGACGACACGCTCGACGATCTTCTCGGCCATGGCCGCAGCGCGCGCTGCCGCAGGCTGTGCGATGAGCGCCTCAACCGTATCGTCAGCTTCATCTTCGTCATCGGAGATGAGCTGCGAATTGAGCGGCTGCGACAGCTTCGAACCATCGCGATAAAGCGCGTTGGCCTTCAGCGCGAGTTTCCAAGAGAGCATATAGGCGCTCTTGCAATCCTCGACAGTCGCATCGTTCGGCATGTTGATGGTCTTGGAGATCGCCCCCGAGATGAAGGGCTGCGCCGCCGCCATCATGTGAATGTGGCTTTCGACCGAAAGATAACGCTTGCCGATGCGGCCGCACGGATTGGCGCAGTCGAACACGGGATAATGTTCCACCTTCAAATGCGGCGCACCTTCGAGCGTCATCGCACCGCAGACATGGATGTTGGCCGCTTCGATATCGGCCTTCGAGAAGCCGAGGAAGGGAAGAAGCTCGAAGGACGGATCGTTGAGCTTATCGGCCGGAACATTGAGCGTGCCCGTGAGATAATCTTCGCCCAATGTCCATTTGTTGAACACGAACTTGATGTCGAAGGCAGACGCCATGCCCTTTTCGACAGCGGCGATCTTCTCATCCGAAAAGCCCTTGGCGCGCAGCGTCGAATGGTTGACGCCGGGTGCCTGCGCGATCGAGCCATGGCCGACGGCATAGGCTTCGATCTCGGCGATCTGGCTTTCCGAATAGCCGAGCGTACGGAGCGCTTCCGGCACGGCGCGGTTGATGATCTTGAAGTAACCGCCACCGGCGAGCTTCTTGAACTTCACGAGCGCGAAATCGGGTTCGATGCCGGTCGTGTCGCAATCCATCACGAGACCGATCGTGCCGGTCGGCGCGATCACGGTCGCCTGCGCATTGCGGTAACCATGCTTTTCACCAAGTGCGAGCGCTTCGTCCCAAGCGAGCTTGGCGCGTTCGACGAGGATCGGCTCCGGGCACGATGCGTGATCGAGCGGAACGGGGTTCACGCCGAGATTTTCGTAGCCTTTGGTTTCGCCATGGGCGGCGCGGCGATGATTGCGCATCACGCGCAGCATGTGGTCGGCGTTCTTCTTATAGCCCGGAAACGGACCCAATTCCTTCGCCATTTCAGCCGAGGTCTTGTAGGCGACGCCGGTCATGATCGCGGTGAGCGCACCGCAGATAGCGCGGCCTTCATCGGAATCGTAAGGAATGCCGTTTGTCATCAAGAGGCCGCCAATATTGGCGTAGCCTAGGCCGAGCGTGCGGTATTCGTAGGAGAGTTCGGCGATTTCCTTGGATGGGAATTGCGCCATCAGCACCGAGATTTCGAGCACCATCGTCCACAGGCGCACGGCATGTTCGTAGGAGGCGACGTTGATCGTGCCATCCGCATTGCGGAATTGCAGAAGGTTCAACGAGGCGAGGTTGCACGCCGTATCGTCAAGGAACATGTATTCCGAGCACGGGTTCGACGCACGGATCGGGCCCGATGCCGGGCATGTATGCCAATCGTTCATCGTCGAATTGAAGTGCAGGCCCGGATCGGCCGAGGCCCACGCCGCAAAGCCGATCTTTTCCCAAAGATCGCGCGCCTTCAGCGTCTTGTGCACTTTGCCGTCGGTGCGGCGAATGAGGTTCCAATCGCCATCCTTATCGACGGCGTTGAGGAAATCATCTTTCAGCGAAACTGAATTGTTCGAGTTCTGGCCTGCAACTGTCAGATAAGCTTCTGAATCCCAATCCGTGTCATAGGTGTCGAATTCGATTTCGGTATAACCCTGCTTGGCAAATTGGATGACCCGCTTGATGTAATTGTCGGGGATCAGCACGCGGCGGGCTTGCTTGATTTCCTTTTTCAACACCGGGTTCTTCTCCGGGTCGAAGCAGGCATCGGCCGGGCCATCGCAATTCACGCAGGCCTTCATGATCGCCTTGAGGTGCTTCTGGCAGAGTTTGGAACCGGTCACCAAGGCGGCGACCTTCTGCTCTTCCTTCACCTTCCAATCGATATAGGCCTCGATATCTGGATGGTCGGCATCAACGACGACCATCTTGGCCGCGCGTCGCGTCGTGCCACCCGATTTGATCGCGCCCGCAGCGCGGTCGCCAATCTTGAGGAAGGACATGAGGCCCGATGAGCGTCCGCCACCGGCAAGCTTTTCGCCTTCGCCGCGCAGCATCGAGAAATTCGAGCCGGTGCCCGAACCATACTTGAACAGGCGCGCTTCACGCACCCAGAGGTCCATGATGCCACCCTCGTTCACGAGGTCGTCGGCGACCGACTGGATGAAGCAGGCATGGGGCTGCGGATGCTCGTAGGAGGATTTCGACTTCACGAGCTTCTTGGTCTGGAAGTCGACATAGAAATGGCCCTGGCTTGGACCGTCGATGCCATAAGCCCAGAACAGGCCGGTGTTGAACCATTGCGGCGAGTTCGGCGCGACCATCTGCATGGCGAGCATGTAGCGCAGCTCGTCATGGAACGCGGAGGCATCCTTCTCGGAGGTGAAATAGCCGCCCTTCCAGCCCCAATAGGTCCAGCAACCGGCAAGGCGGTCGAACACCTGCTGCCCGGTCATCTCTGAGCCATAGCGCTGGTCTTCAGGCAATTTGGCAAGCGCCCTCTCATCAGCCACGGAGCGCCACAGGAACGAAGGGACGTCGTTCTCTTCCACCTTCTTCATGCAGGCGGGAACGCCCGCCTTGCGGAAATATTTCTGCGCCAGCACGTCAGCAGCTACTTGGCTCCATGCCTCCGGCACTTCGATGCCCTCGAGGCTGAATACCACTGACCCATCGGGGTTGCGGATCTCGCTCTTTGTCTTGCGGAAAGTGATATCTGCGTAAGGAGACTGCCCGGCTTTTGTGTATTTGCGTTCGATCCGCATGGTCTTTCGATCCCTCATTGACGGACGCAAAAGCATCCGCCGAGCCACATTTCGCAGCTCAACCCCAACCCGTGATTCTCTCTGTTCGAAGACCCGCCGGTTGGCCCGGCAGTTCCTTTTCGGCGCGATCAGTGCTCGTGATCGGGAGAAAAAAGCAGCTTTTCCAGCGCTGTTTTCACCGCGGTCCCGATCCGGCGCGGTGCCCCCCAGGAAGCCCGTTTCCGATTCTCGCGACGTTGGCTGCAAACTAGGCCCGAACTCGCCTCATCGTCAAGACATTGTGATGACAAAGGGCAGCTAACGCTAAATGTTGTGTCGGGAGGCCCTGTGAACAATGGGGACACTTTGCGAATCTGTCCCAAGTCTCGGCCAGTGTTTCAGAATTTCTGCCCCGTTCAAGAATAACTTCAACGGGCAATCACGATCTTGGGCCTGTTCTTGGCCGTCTGCACGGCGGACCAAAACGGGTCAGTGCCAGAAACGGCATGCAAAGGAGTGGCTCAGCCTTTTCGCGGACTGGACAGGTGAGGGCCCGATGGGGCATGGTCCGCCCGCTCGAAGGGGCTTGGCTCCGAAGAGATGAGAGCCAAGGATTCCGGCGATGAAAAACTTCTTCATCCAGTTCTTTACGTGGTGGAACGGCGCGACGGTCGCGACGCGATTCCATACATGGCGGCATGGGGAGTTCGTGGGCGCAGACGAATTCGGCAATCGCTATTTCCAGACCAAGGGCGGCAAGAAGGATCCGGCACTCGGCTTCGTCCGTCGCTGGGTCATCTATAATGGCGTCGCTGAGGCCTCGCGCATTCCGCCCGGTTGGTATGGCTGGATGTTACAGAAGTGCGATCTTCCGCCCAGCCAAGACGCGGCCTATGTCCCACGCGAATGGGAACGCCCGCATCAGCCTAACCCGACTGGCACGCCGCTCGCCTACCGCCCGAAGGGCTCGATCCTGCGCGGCGATCCGCGCTCCAAGGCGGCGGATGGCTATCAGCCTTGGACACCGGGTGCCTGAGCTAGGCCGCCTGCCTTTCCCCCGCCGCATTCGCGCGGCAAGACCCCCGGCCATGATCAAGAAGCGGTTTCTCCCGGTTGTCAGTGCTGTGCTCATCGGTGTGTTTGCCGCCGGGACGGCCCATGCCGACCGCATCAAGAACCCGGTGGCGATCTTTACCGGCCTCGACAAGATCACGGGCCGCACGATCAATTTCGAAGTGGGTGTCGACGAGACTGTGCAATTCGGTGCGCTGCAACTCACCCCCCGCGTTTGCTACACGCGCCCACCGACCGAACCTGCCAACACGACCGCGTTCATCGAGGTCGATGAGATCACTTTCACGAACGAATACCGCCGCATCTTCGGTGGCTGGGTCTTTCAGTCTTCGCCCGGCCTTAACGGCGTCGAGCATCCCGTTTATGACCTTTGGCTTACCGGTTGCAAAGGCGGCACGACGATCATCGCCGATCCGATCGATCCGACTGAGCCGCCAAAAGCACCTGTCGCTGCTGCGCCGCCTGCGCCGACTCAGCGCGGCCCCGCCATTGCACCCGGTCAGGCGCTGCCGCCCTTGACGACGCCGCCGGTGACCGTCACAGGCCAAGGACAGATCGGAGTGGGTGCGCCGCAGGGTGTGCCGGTTCAGCCGCGCGCGCCGACACAGCGTTATTTCCCAACCAACCAAAACCGCGATCAGACGGGTCAGTCACGCTGATCGGCGAGGACGTCGAGAACGGTCTCGGCCGTTGCGCCGTCCGCCATGGCAAAGAAATCGCCCTGCATATCCATGGCGTTGGCCAACATATGGCGATAGCGCGAGCGCTTGACCGCAATGGCACCGAATTGCGCGAGATGGGGTGTCACGAACTGCGTGTCGAGAAGGACGTAGCCGCCGATTTTCAACCGCGCGACGAGATAGGCCAGCGCCACTTTCGAGGCGTCGCGCACCGTGTGGAACATGCTTTCGCCAAAAAACGCACCGCCGAGAGAAACGCCGTAGAGGCCCCCGGCCAGATGGCCGTCGGTATAGACCTCAACCGTGTGCACATACCCCTGATCGAAGAGCACTCCGTAGAGGCTGCGGATCCGTGCATTGATCCAAGTCTGCCGCCGGTCGGGTCCTTCGGCTGCGCAGCCAGCGATGATGGCATCGAAATCCCGGTTGATCCTGACCTCAAATCGGCCCGACCGGATAGTCTTTGCAAGGCTTTTAGAGAGATGGAAGGCGTTGAGCGGAATGATGCCGCGCTCTTTCGGTTCAATCCAATAAAGGCCGGGATCGTCGGCATTCTCCGCCATGGGAAAGATGCCGGCCTCATAGGCGCGCAGCAGAAGATCGGGTGTGATGAGGTGGGCGTCGTCCTCGCGCCCCATGGTCAGCCCTTCGGCTTGTCGTCCATGCCACCCGTGGCCAAAAACTTTTCGAGCCAATGGATGTCGTAAAGACCGTTCTGGATGTCCTGATTGCGCACCAGCGTCCGGAACAAGGGCAGCGTTGTATCGATTCCGTCCACGACAAATTCGTCGAGCGCGCGGCGCAAACGCATCAAGCATTCATTCCGCGTGCGACCATGGACAATGAGCTTGCCGACGAGCGAGTCGTAATGCGGTGGAATATTGTAGCCTTGATAGACGGCTGAATCGACGCGCACGCCAAGGCCGCCCGGCGGATGGAAATAGGCGATCTTGCCGGGCGAGGGGCGGAACGTCGCCGGATGCTCCGCATTGATGCGGCATTCGATGGCATGGCCCGTCAACTTCACATCGTCCTGCGTGAAGGACAGTGGTGCACCGGCTGCGATACGAATCTGCTCGTTTACCAAGTCGATGCCGGTGATCATTTCGGTTACGGGATGTTCAACCTGAATGCGGGTGTTCATTTCGATGAAATAGAACTTCCCATCCTCATAAAGGAACTCGACCGTACCAGCGCCGAGATAGCCGAGATCGCGCATGGCCTTGGCGACCGTCTCGCCGATTTCCGAACGCATCGATTCATTGAGGGCAGGTGAGGGCCCTTCTTCCCAAACTTTTTGATGGCGTCGCTGCAGCGAGCAATCGCGCTCGCCCAGATGGACGGCGTTACCTTGACCATCGCCGAGCACTTGCAATTCGATATGGCGTGGCTTTTCGAGATATTTTTCCAAATAGACGGCGTCGTCGCCGAAAGCCGCTTTCGCTTCGGTCTTCGCTGTCTGAATTGCGTTGATGAGATCTTCTTCGGTGCGCGCAACCTTCATGCCGCGTCCACCACCGCCGGCTGCCGCTTTCACAAGCACCGGATAGCCGATATCGGCTGCAACCTTGCGGGCCTCGTCTAGATCGTCGATGCCGCCATCCGAACCGGGCACGCAAGGGATGCCGAGGCGCAGCGCCGTGCGCTTGGCTTCGATCTTGTCACCCATGATCCGAATGTGCTCGGCCTTGGGGCCAATGAAGTGGATGTTGTGGCTCTCGAGAATTTCCGCAAAACGCGCATTTTCCGAAAGAAAGCCATAGCCCGGATGCACCGCGTCGGCACCCGTGATTTCACAGGCGGCCAGCAGTGCCGGGATGTTTAGATAGGAATCGCGCGCTGTCGGCGGACCGATGCATACGCTTTCGTCCGCGAGCCGCACATGCATGGCATCGGCATCGGCGGTGGAGTGAACGGCCACTGTTGCAATGCCCAGTTCCTTCGCCGCACGGAGAATGCGGAGGGCGATTTCCCCACGATTGGCGATGAGAATCTTATCGAACATCGGGTTTTCCGATCATTCGATCACGAGGAGCGCTTCGCCATACTCGACCGGCTGGCCGTCCTCGACGAGGATGGCGGTCACCGTTCCGGCGCGCGGCGCGACGATTTCGTTGAAGGTCTTCATGGCCTCGACAAGGAGGACCTTGTCTCCTGCCTTCACCTGCGAACCGATTTCGACAAAGGCCTTGGCCTCGGGCGAGGGGCGGCAATAGGCAGTCCCGACCATGGGGCTCGTCACGGCACCGGGATGATCCTTGATGGATGTGGTGGCGACGACAGCCCCGCCTTGCGCCAATGCTGCGGGAACCGGCGGTGGAGCCATCACGGCAGCGGGCGGTGCCGGGGCATATTGCACCACGGCGCTCGCGGTTTGGCGCGCAACGCGGATGCGAAGATCGCCCTTTTCAACCTCGATCTCGCTCAGATCGGTAGCGGCAAGAAGTTCCGCCAGTTCGCGGACGAGAGCGGGTTCGATAGGGCTTTGCTTGCTCATTGGCTCGGTCATCTTGTCAGGTTGGGCTGGGGCGCCAAGACGCCACACGGGACTTGGCCCCTCTTTAGCCAATAAGGGGGGAAGAGGGAAGCTAACCTGCGTTCAGCAGGCCGCTTTCCCACATTTCCGGACCGAAGCGATGGCGGCTTTGAGCGGGCCTTCGCCCACCGCGCCGAAGATGATTTCGTCGCCGACGATGAAGGCGGGGGTGCCTTGGAGCTTCAAGGCGTCGCCGATCCGCATCGTCTCCTCAAGGGCGGCACGGACCTCCGGGGACTGCATGTCCTTTTCGAGCTTGGCCGCGTCGGCACCGAACTCTTTGGCCACCGCGATCGCCTTCTCCTTGCCGACACGGCCACGGCCGTCGAGCAGCTTTTGGTGAAATTCCCAATATTTGTCCGGCTTGATCTGGTTTTTCGCTGCGATGGCGACGAGTGAGGCTTCGACCGATTCAGGGCCAAGTACCGGGAAATCGCGGAGTACAACGCGAAGCTTAGGATCGCTCTTGATCATGTCGCGCAGATCGGCGGCGGCGCGTTTGCAATAGCCGCAATTGTAATCGAAGAACTCGACCAGAGTGACATCGCCCTGCGGATTGCCGACCACGATGTTGCGCGGCGAATTGACGAGCGCACCCGAGAAATCCTTCATTGCGGCGGTCTGGGCAGCTTTCTCGGCATCTTTCTGTTTCTTTTCGAGCTCAACCATCGCCTCCTGCAGCACTTCCGGGTTCTGCAACAGATAATCGCGGATGATCGAACGGATCTGATCCTTCTGGCCGTCTGTGAAAGTCTGCGCCTGTAGGGGAAGGGGCGTTATCAATGCGACCGCGAGGCAAAGACCTGCGGCAAGATGGGCGAGACGGGAGAAAAAAGTCGCCATGGCGAATGTGCCTTTGTCAGTTGTTGCGCTGCGCCGAACGGGGCGGGCGATAGTTGAGAATGTCTTCGGCCTTGAGCCAGCCGGGTGAATTGGGTGGCAGCAATTGCTTCGCGCGGTTGGCTTGCGTGGCAGCTGCGGAATAATCGCCATCGTTGAAATAGGCTTGCGCGGCAGCGAGATGGGCCTGCCCTTCTTGCCCCTTGCGCGAATAGGCGGTGGCTAGAAAACGCCAGTTTTCAGACGATTCAGGTTCGCGCTGTGCCGCATTCGACAATTCCGCAATTGCCGCGTCGATATCTTTGGGATTGCCTGTCGAAATCAGCGCGTGCCCAAGCATACCTTTGATCAGACCTGAATTGGGAGCGAGCGAGACCGCACGGCGCAGCGCTGTCACGGCTTCTTGCGCCCGGCCGAATTCAAGTAGTACCTGTCCGCGCAACTCCCAGAAATAGGGGTTGTTTGGTTGCTCGCGGGTTACACTGTCGATGCCTGAAAGTGCATTCGCCAATTGCTTGTTTCGATAGGCGGCAATAGCGCGCGCGTAACGGGCTGGAGCGGACATATCCGACAGGGGATAACGACGACCGACTTCATCAGCACGCGCTGTGAAGCCGAATAGCTTGGCGCGCATCAGATCGTGCCGCGCTTGTAGCGCAGGCGGATCCTTCTTGTCCCAATAGGGACTCTTTCGCGCGGTCGTTTCGAGATTGGCGATACGCTCGTTCGGGAAAGGATGGCTGACGAGATAAGGATCCATTCCAGCCGTCTTGAACATTGCTTCCTGATTGAAGCGCGTAAATGTTTCCAGCAATCCACGCGGCGATTGCTGCGTCGTATTGAGATAATTGATGGCGGCGCGGTCGGCGGCCTGTTCTTCGCCGCGCTGATAGCTTAGGAGCGAGCGCATCGCCATGTCCTGGGCACCAAGGCCGATGCCCATGGCACCCACGCCGGAATTGCCGACCTGTGGCGACCGCGCAGTACCGATCGCAGCGCCGGCTCCGAGTAACATCCCGGCGACCGCAAGAATCTGCGCTGTCGCCATTTGATCGCGCAGTCTTTGCAGATGGCCGCCTGCGATATGGCCAGTTTCATGCGCGATAACGCCAATCACTTCATTGGGCGTCTTCGCATCCATCAAAGCGCCGGTATTGATGAACATGCGCCGGCTATCGGTGACGAAGGCATTGAAAGAGCGGTCTTGCACCAGAATGATTTGGACGCTGCCCTTTTTAAGGCCAGCGGCCCCAACGATCGGATTCATATAATCCCGCATCAGGTTTTCGATTTCCTGATCGCGGATGATGATGGGACCGCGCGTTTGAGCGGCCACAGGCAAGGGGATAGCCACAGGGGCCGCCATCAGAAGCGCCAACGCCGAAGCCATAGTCTTGCGAAGAATGGCCTTGCGGAAGATGGGACTGTCGTTTGCGAACATGGTCATGGGGCCGGGCTCATGGGCGATAGGTAGGCCGCAGGGGCGGGCAGGTCAAACTCACCATGGCTTCCTGCCGCTGCTTCATGGCGGTCTTGTGGCCCTGCTTCTGGCCGAGACTGGTGGAAATTGCTAAGGGCGGTGACCTCCGACCAAGGATGCCAACCATGCCTGTCTCGCTTGAGCCGTCCCGCCGCAGCCAAGTCTCGCCCTTTATTGCGATGGATGTCATGGCGGAAGCCGGCATTCTCGAGCGCGCCGGTCGCACCATTGCCCATATGGAGGTCGGCCAGCCGGGGGCTCCAGCACCCCGCCTTGTCCGCGAGGCAGCCATGAAAGCGCTTGAGGATGGCCGGATCGGCTACACCGAAGCGCTCGGCATGATGTCTCTCCGGGAGAGGATCGCGCGTCATTATGCCGATCATTATGGCGTCGGCATTCCAGTCGAGCGCGTGGTGGTCACGACAGGGTCGTCCGGCGGTTTTATCCTCGGTTTTCTGGCCATGTTCGATCCCGGCGCACGGGTGGCGATTTCTGCGCCCGGCTATCCGGCCTATCGCAACACGCTCTCCGCGCTTGGGCTTGAGCCGGTCGATATCGAAACGCATGCCGCCGGCGGCTGGGTGATGACGCCTGAAGCCATTGAGATGGCGCATCGCGACGCGCCTCTGAAGGGCGTACTCGCGATGAGCCCAGCCAATCCATCGGGCACAATGATGGATCGCACTCAGTTGGAAGCGCTGGCAAAAACCTGCCGCCGCCTCGGAATTTGGTTCATCTCGGACGAAATCTATCACGGACTCGCATACGAGAAAAAAGAAGTCACAGCGCTGTCGGTCGATAACAACGCCGTCGTCATCAATTCCTTCTCGAAATATTATTGCATGACGGGTTGGCGCGTCGGTTGGATGATCCTGCCAGAAGCCTTGGTGCGTCCCGTCGAGCGGCTTGCGCAATCGCTTTACATCTCGGTTCCCAAACTCAGTCAGATTGCAGCTGAAGCCGCCTTCGATGCAACGGAAGAGCTGGAAGTCATCAAGGCGGGTTACGCAAAGAACCGCGCGCTCCTGCTCAATGAATTGCCACGTATCGGCATCGACAAGCTCCTGCCCTGCGATGGCGCATTCTATGTCTATGCCGACATTGCGCGTTTCACGAACGACTCGATGGGTTTCTGTAAGCGGCTGCTTGAAGAGCAAGGCATTGCCGGCGCGCCGGGCATGGATTTCGATCCGGCACGCGGGCATCATTTCATGCGTCTCTCTTTCGCTGGCACGCATGAGGATTGTCTGGCTACAGTGCAAGGGCTCGAACGGTTTTTGAAAGGCGGCGCATGAATTTTAAATCTGGCTGTTTAAACCTTTTCATTCTGCTTTTTGCGATGGCCCCGGCACGGGCCGAAATTATCGAGACCTCCTTCAAGCTGCCGGTCAACATTGTGTGGCGCGATGGCGCAGCGCTCAAACACGATGTGATCGTCACGCGCTTTCAGGACAACGAACGCAAACCCTCGCGTTTCATGGTGATCTTGCATGGCCGTGCACCTACGTCGGCCGAACGATCGGCCTATGGTCGGACGCGGTTTGTGGACATTGCGCGTGATTTCGCGGCGCAAGGCTATGCCGTGTTCGTGCCGACGCGGATCGGTTATGGCGACACCGGCGGACCCGACATTGAAGATACGGGGCGTTGCGATGCCAAGGATTATGTGACGGGCATGGCTCCTGCGACAGAATCCGTTCTTCAAATTATTGCCGCGATCCGTAAGGAGCCTGAGATCGGTAATAGTTCCGGCGTGATTATCGGACAATCCGTGGGTGGGTTGCTGACTGTTTCGTTGGCCGCGCGCAATGTGCCGCGTGTGGTCGCTTATGTGAATTTTGCCGGCGGTTCGGGCGGCGATCCCAAATCGCGTCCGGGACAACCTTGCGGACCCGACAAGCTCGCGCAAGCCTATGGGCAATTTGGTAGAAAGGCGCGCACGCCAGTTCTCTGGCTATACAGCTCAAACGATCTTTATTGGGGCCCAGATTTGCCGCGCGAGTGGTTCGCAGCCTTCAAGAAGGCCGGTGGCCGTGGGCGCTTCGTGGCGTTGCCTGCCTATGGCCATGATGGGCATCAAAGCTTCAGCCGCAATCGCGCTGCCTGGCGTGAGCCGGTGGTGCAGTTTCTACAAAATCCGAATTGATGATGCTTAGGCTGCCGACGCAGGCCGCGGCGAGATGGCATCGATCGTAAAAAAAACCCCGGCGCGAGCCGGGGTTTTTGATATCGAATTACTGGCCAGTTAGGCCTGCCTTTGCGCGGGCCCACCATCCGCCTTTTTTCGGCTTTGATGGATCGCCGACGACGACAGGTTCCGTCGTGATCGGCTCCGGTGCCGGCTCAGGCGCGGCCGCCGGCGTTTCGACATAAGCGAGCGCTTCGGCCTTGGCAGGTGCCGCGGGAACAGGTTCCACAATGTCGATCACCCGAACTTTCGGTTCAGCCGGTTGCGCTGTCTCGCTCCGCGCTTCGGCGATATCGGCGGCCACTTCCGTTGCTTCGGTTTCAGCTTCGCCTTCTGTCTCAGGCAGGAGGTTGCCGTTTTCGTCGCGTTCGCGGCGATTGCGTCGTCCGCCGCGGCGGCCACGACGGCGACGTCCGCGGTCACGGCCGTCTTCATCTTTCTCTTCGCTGCTATCCACCTGATCGACACGTTCGCCGGAGAAGGGGGCGACATCGATATCGGGCTGTGGTGCATCGAGCGGCATCGGCATGTTGCCGACAGCGGCCATCTCGCTTGGCTCGCCATTGCGTTCGCGCTCTCCGCCGCGGCGACGACGACGTCTGCGACGACGACCATTGCCATCTTCGCGTTCGCCGCGTTCACCCCGTTCGGTACGGCGTTCTTCTTCGCCCTCGGTCTCTTCGTGGATCTCCTCGACGATGTCCTCGTCTTCCGGCTCTTCCGGCATGACGATGGAGTCGACCTTCACCGTGACGTTTTGGCGAATTTCGTGCGGCTGCACCTGCTCGCCCTTTTCGATGGCGAAGGCATGGGTGCCGGTCTGGCCTTCATCGGCAAGGATCGTGATGTTGACATTGAAACGATCTTCCAACCCACGCAGATGGCTGCGCTTCTGGTTGAGGATATAAAGCGCCACTTCCGTCCGCGTGCGCACGACGAGGTGGTGCGAATTAGACTTGATGAGATTTTCCTCGATGGCACGAAGAACATGCAGCGCAATCGATGGGACCGAGCGGACATAGCCGATGCCGAGGCAATGCGGGCATTGCACGCTTGAGCCTTCGACCACGCCGGTGCGGATGCGCTGGCGCGACATTTCGAGCAGGCCGAATGGCGAGATCCGGCCGACCTGAATGCGGGCGCGATCGTTCTTCAGCGCTTCTTTCAGGCGGCGTTCCACCGTGCGGTTGTTGCGGTGCTCTTCCATGTCGATGAAATCGATCACGATGAGACCCGCGAGGTCGCGCAGGCGGAGCTGGCGCGCTACTTCATCGGCTGCTTCGCAGTTCGTCTTGAGCGCCGTATCTTCGATATTGTGCTCACGCGTCGCGCGGCCTGAGTTCACGTCGATGGCAACGAGTGCTTCCGTCTGGTTGATGACGAGATAGCCACCAGATTTCAGCGTGACCTGATTGGAGAACATCGCATCGAGCTGGCCTTCCACGCCGTAACGCGGGAAGAGCGGTTGGCTTTCGCGATAGGGCTTCACGTTTTTCGCATGGCTCGGCATGAGCATGCGCATGAATTCCTTCGCCTCGCGATAGGCGGTCTCGCCTGAGACGAGAACTTCGTCGATGTCCTTGTTGTAAAGATCGCGGATGGCGCGCTTCACCAGCGAGCCTTCTTCGTAGACAAGGGCGGGTGCTGTCGATTGCAGAGTATGCTCGCGCACCGTTTCCCACAGACGCAGAAGATATTCGAAATCGCGCTTGATCTCCGCTTTCGTGCGCGATGCGCCCGCCGTACGGAGAATGACGCCCATGCCATCCGGCACCTCGAGCTCGCCTGCGACTTCTTTTAAGCGCTTACGGTCTACCGCATTCGTGATTTTGCGCGATATGCCGCCGCCACGGCCTGTATTCGGCATCAATACAGAATAGCGGCCTGCGAGCGACAGATAGGTTGTGAGGGCTGCGCCCTTGTTGCCACGCTCTTCCTTGACAACTTGGATGAGCAGAATCTGACGGCGCTTGATGACTTCTTGAATCTTATACTGCTTGCGCGCGTAACGCGGGCGCTCTGGAATGTCTTCCATCGCGTCATCGCCGCCAATCTGTTCGACGGTATTGTCCTCTTCCGAGCGTTCTATTTCGGTCAGCTCGCCATTGCCACTTTCAGTGCTGCCGGAATGGGCGTCATCATGATGGGTGTCATCATGATGCGTGTCGTCATGTTGGGTGTCGCCCCGATGTGCTTCGCCGTGATGTGGCGTCTCATGCGGGCTGGCGTCTTGGGATGGGGCGGTGCGTTGCTCCGGCTCGATGCTGGTGTCTGCATGAGCGGGGCCCGTGTCACCGGATGTGGCGGCGTCGATATCTGCCGGAGCCAGCGCGTCGCCGGCTTCGATGGCATCGGCCACAATCGCTTCGGAAATATTCTCGTTCTCGGCACCTTCCTCAGTCGCCGCATCTTCACTGAGCGTGTCGGCGTTCTGGGCGGAGCGGGCGCGCGCTTCACCGCCACGGCCATTGCGGCGGTTGCGGCGATTGCGGCGGCGTTCGGCACCATCGTCGTCGAACTCGCCTTCGCGATCGGCGCGCGCATCCTCTTCGAGAAGCGCCTGACGATCGGCCACGGGAATTTGATAATAATCGGGATGAATTTCGCTGAAGGCGAGGAAGCCATGGCGATTGCCGCCATAATCGACGAAGGCGGCTTGCAGCGACGGCTCGACCCGCGTCACCTTGGCGAGGTAGATATTGCCACGAAGTTGTTTTTTGTTAGCGCTTTCGAAATCGAATTCTTCAACGCGATTACCGCGAACGACCACCACCCGGGTTTCTTCCGGGTGTGAGGCGTCGATGAGCATTTTGTTGGCCATGAGGGTCTCTCGATGGCGCGCAGTTCGGCCTTGGATCTGGGCCTGCCATGTCTAGCCACCGCAAACCCTGAGGGTACGGCGAATCTGAAGGCAGGAGGGTCGAAGGGAAATGAGCTGCGCGCGATTGCCGTCCGATACGGACAGGGGTTGCGCGGAAAGCCGAGGACAGGGCGGAGACACGCTGACGACGATGCGGCGGGGAAAAGCGCTGGGCCTTCCCGTTCTGCTTTTCGTCGTACCGCAGCATCAGCCTCACGCTGGACACCTCGACACCGTTTCGGGGCCGGGTCAAAACTCCAAGAGGAGATGCCCGGCGGCGGGTGGGGAGGGCGGCATAGGCCTCGACTCCCCGGAAAATCACTGTTCGATGGGGCGGGCGCGTACGACACCGGAAACCGGCAGGCGCTCCTCGCGAACTCCGGCGGAGAAACCTCTCTCCGGCACGGACATCGTCGAACCCATTCTCATTACCGAACCGGGACCCGATTTGGCAAGCATTCCGTGCGCTTGCCGCCATATTGCCATGAGGGGCGGTTAACGACGCCTCTGCGATAGGGTAGAGGAGTTTGGGGATCACGGGACCGACGGCATGACCCATATCCGGTTAAACAGTCTCGCTTTGGGGGCTCTGGCGTTGGCGCTACTCTTTGGCGGTCCCGTTGTGGGGCAGCCTAAGCCTGTGCCCGGACCGATTCCCGCGGCCCCCACAAGCCTGAAACCTCCTGTTGCAGCCGATGGGGAGATCCGTGTCGATCAGGACAAGACCGTCCTTTCGGTGATGCTGGCAGCAAAAATGCCGCTCAAATTGGCTGTTATGTCAAAGCCCGACCGGGTCATCGTCGATCTGCCGGAAGTCAATTTCCAGCTTGCGCCAGATTTTGGCAGGAAGCCTTCGGGCCTGATCCGGTCAGCACGCTTTGGCCTTTTTGCGCCCGGCCGGTCGCGGATCGTGATTGAATTGGCCCGCCCTGCATCGCCCATTGCCGAGCTTGGCGAGGTGTTGGGCGGTGCCGCGTACAAGCTAGACCTGATCTTGGAACCGATTTCTGCCGAGGCTTTCCAACGCGCCGTTCAGGCCAGCGCCCCGCTGGAGGAGGCCAAGAAGACCGACCTTCCGCTTGCGCCGCAGGGCGATAGCCGCCCTGTCATCGTGCTCGATCCCGGTCATGGCGGGATCGACAATGGGGCGACGGGGTTCGGACAATCGCTCGAGAAGGATGTCGTTCTGGGCTTTGCCCGTGAATTGAAGGCCAAGCTGGAGGAGGGCGGCAAATATCGCGTGGTGATGACTCGCGACCGCGATGTCTTCGTCTCTCTTGGCGACAGGGTTAAAACAGCTCAGAAGAGTGGTGCCGCGCTCTTTATATCCATCCATGCCGATACGCTGTCGGCAGCCCCCTCGGTGCGCGGTTTCACGGTCTATACAGGGTCTGAAAAAGCGAGCGACGCCGAGGCGGCGCGTCTTGCTGAGGCCGAGAACCTGTCCGATCAGATCGCCGGTGCTGACAATGAAGACGAAAGCGACGAGATCGCGGGCATTCTGGGCGATCTGACCCTGCGCGAAACGCGGTCTTACTCGCATCTCTTTGCGCGCACCCTCGTCGGCCAGATGAGCGGTGGCACGAAAGCCAACAAAAACCCGCATCGTTCGGCCCGCTTCCGCGTCTTGCGAGCGCCAGATGTCCCATCGGTGCTGCTCGAACTCGGCTATCTCTCGTCCAAGGCCGATGCGGAGATGATGCAGGACCCCGCTTGGCGCGGCCAGACGGCCAGCACCATCGTCGCTGCCGTCAATAACTTCATGGCCCCACGCATGGCAGTGGGCGGCGCGCCGCCACCCAAACCTTGAGCTGAGAGATAGGTCTTCGAGCAAGAGTCCTGCGACAACTGTCTCTTTTCCACCACAATGGTAGGCCAGATCAGCGACGGCCGCGTCGGCGCGATTCCGGAAGCCTCTTTCATGTGGTATCGGCTACGCGCAGAGGGGAACTTGCCCTAACGTCCGTTCATTGCGGAGTTAGGCATTTTCGCTGATCGTGCTGGACCGTGCGGTGGTCGGCAATCCTGTGAATGATTTGGGCTCATGCGCTACGTCCTGCGGTTTATCGGCTTCCTGTTTACGATCGGCGCGATCCTGTTCGTGATCGGCGCGGCTGGCGCTGGTTTCGTCATCTGGAAATATTCACAGGATCTTCCCGATTACACGACGCTCGCCAATCATGAACCGGCGGTGATGACGCGCGTTCATGCGGGCGACGGCAGCCTCGTGGCCGAATACGCGCGCGAACGGCGTCTATTCGTGCCCATTCAGGCGGTACCGAAGCAGATTGTGGCGGCTTTCCTTTCGGCCGAAGACAAGAATTTCTACAAGCATCCCGGCATCGACCCGGAAGGCATCATCCGCGCGGCGGCCTATTATTTCAAACGCGACAAGGGGCGCCGTCCGCAGGGCGCATCGACCATCACGCAGCAGGTCGCGAAGAACTTTCTTCTGTCGAGCGAGCAGACCTTCGATCGTAAGATCAAGGAAATGCTGGTCGCGCTCCGGATTGAAGACACCTACACAAAGGACAAGATCCTCGAGCTTTATCTCAATGAAATCTATCTAGGCCTGAGCAATTACGGCATCGCGGCTGCGGCACTCAATTACTTTGGTAAATCGGTGCATGAACTGACACTGTCAGAAGCGGCTTATCTTGCTGCGCTACCAAAAGCACCAAACAATTACCATCCGTTCCGTCAGCGTGAAGCGGCAATTGAACGTCGCAATTATGTGCTCGATCGTATGATCGACAATGGCTACATCACCAAGGCTGAGGCCGACGAAGCCAAGAAGCAGCCGCTCGGTGTCAATCCGCGCGCGATTTCGCCAAACTCGATTGCCGCTGGCTTCTTTGCGGAAGAAGTGCGCCGCGAACTCTTCGAAAAATTCGGCGAGAAGAAGCTTTACGAAGGTGGGCTTTCGGTCCGCACGACGCTTGATCCAAAGATGCAGTTGATGGCACGCAAGGCGTTGACGGATGGTCTTGTGCGCTATGACGAGGCGCATGGCTGGCATGGCGTCGTGCAAAAGATCGACATTGCGCCACCGCGCGATTGGGGCGTGGCGATATCTGAAGTGCCGGCATTGGGTGATGTGCAGCCATGGAGGCTTGCGGTCGTCCTTGATGTCACGGGCGATACGGCGCGGATCGGCCTTCAGCCGAAGCGTGAAGTATCTGGTGAAGTTGGAAAAGACCGCTTCATTGCGACGATCAACAATGAAAGCGTGAAATGGACGCGTAAGCCGGTGCGCCAAATCTTGGCATCGGGCGATGTCATCTATGTCGAGCAAGACACGAAGACGAATGCTTGGCGCGTGCGTCAAGTGCCGGAGATTTCCGGTGGCATCGTGGCGATGGACCCGTTCACCGGTCGCATTCTTGCGATGGTTGGCGGCTTTTCGTTCGACCAGTCAAAATTCAACCGCGCGACGCAGGCGCTCCGCCAGCCGGGGTCTTCCTTCAAACCCTTCGTCTATGCGACGGCGCTGGACAATGGCTACACGCCATCGAGCGTGGTGATGGATGGACCGATCGAAGTTGATCAGGGCGTTGGCCTCGAGGTCTGGCGTCCGTCGAACTATGACGGAAAATTCGCAGGGCCCCGTACGCTGCGTTACGGCATCGAACACTCAAAGAATTTGATGACGGTGCGTCTCGCGCAGGATGTGGGTATGCCGCTGATTGCCGAATATGCGCGCCGTTTCGGCGTGTATGATGAAATGCTGCCGGTTCTCTCGATGTCGCTCGGCGCGGGTGAAACAACGGTGCTGCGTATGACGGCTGCCTACTCGATGTTCGTGAATGGCGGCAGGAAAATCAAACCGACTTTGATCGACCGCATTCAGGATCGTTGGGGCCGGACCATCTATCGTCATGATGAGCGCGACTGTCTCGGCTGCGACGCGCGTTGGGCCGATCAGTCTGAGCCTAAACTCGTTGATAAGCGCGAGCAGGTACTCGATCCGCTGACCGCCTATCAGGTGACATCGATGCTCGAAGGTGTCGTCCAGCGCGGCACGGCGACATCCATCAAAGCGGTTGGAAAACCGCTCGCTGGTAAGACTGGCACCACCAACGACGCCAAGGATGTGTGGTTCGTTGGTTTCTCGCCGGATCTCGCGGTTGGCGTCTATCTCGGTTACGACCGGCCGCAGTCGCTCGGCAATTCCGCCACTGCGGGCCAATATGCTGCGCCTATCTTCCGTGATTTCATGATGGCGGCCTTGGCGGATAAGCAGCCGACACCCTTCCGCGTACCGCCGGGCATTAAGCTGATTCGCGTCTCGTCAGGGACAGGGATGCGCGCTGGCCCGGATGACAAGGGCGCATTGGCGGAAGCATTCAAGCCGGGCACAGCGCCGCCGGACTCTTACTCCGTCATTGGCGCGGGATCCTTTGGGCCGGGCGGGGTATCGCCTGAGGCCGAACGCGCGGTAGGCGCGGGTACGGGCGGGCTTTACTGAATTTTTGACAGGGAAGGTCGGCGCGGGGTAATCGTCCCGCGCTCTTTCGCATTGGAATCGTCATGCGCGCTGAAATTGAGAATCTGCTCGAATCCGCCAAGCAGTCCGTCGGACTGCTGAGGAGGCATCTTTGACTTCGACGCTGCCACAAAGCGTCTCGCAGAACTGAATGCGCAAACCGAACATCCCGAATTCTGGAACGATGCCGAGGCCGCGCAGAAGATCATGCGTGAGCGTACCGATCTCGAAGATCGTCTCGGCGCGATCTCACGGCTTGAGCGCGAGATCGAGGATGCGGTGACGCTGATCGAACTCGGGGATGCGGAAGGCGACGAGGGCACGATCAAGGAAGGCGAAGATCAGATCCGTGCGCTCGAACAAGAAGCAGCGCGCCGTCAGGTTGAGACATTGCTCTCCGGCGAAGCCGACCAAAACGACACTTATCTCGAAGTGCATTCGGGCGCCGGCGGTACGGAAAGCCAGGATTGGGCGAACATGCTTCTGCGCATGTATACGCGCTGGGCCGAGCGCCGGAAGTTCAAGGTCGAACTTCTCGACATGTCGGATGGCGAAGAAGCTGGCATCAAGGGCGCGACTCTAATCATTAAAGGCCATAATGCATATGGCTGGCTAAAGACGGAATCGGGCGTGCATCGTCTTGTGCGCATTTCGCCTTACGATTCTAATGCACGGCGGCACACGAGTTTTGCGTCGATTTGGGTTTATCCCGTCATCGACGATCGCATTCAGATCGATATCAAAGAAAGCGATTGTCGGATCGATACGTTCCGTTCGTCAGGCGCTGGCGGCCAGCATGTCAACACAACTGATTCCGCGGTTCGTATCACGCATATTCCTTCGGGCATTGTGGTGGCCTGCCAGCAGGAGCGTTCGCAACATAAGAACCGCGCCAAAGCATGGGATATGTTGCGTGCGCGTCTTTATGAGGCCGAGCTGAAAAAGCGCGAAGAAAAAGCGAGTGCGGAAGCAGCCTCGAAAACAGATATTGGCTGGGGACATCAGATCCGTTCTTACGTGCTGCAACCCTATCAGCTCGTGAAGGATCTGCGCACTGGAACGCAATCGACTGCACCGGGCGATGTGCTTGATGGCGATCTCGATCCGTTCATGGAAGCGGCGCTGGCGCAGCGCGTTTATGGCGGCGAAGTCAAAGTCAGCGATATCGACTGATCGGTGCCGCGGCGCGGATGAAGCGCAGCGGATTGACCGGGTTGCCATCGATATGGGTTTCATAATGGAGATGCGGCCCGGTTGAGCGGCCGGTCGATCCTACGCGCCCGACGATCTGACCGCGTTCGACCCATTCGCCCGGTTTCACCGCAATGCGGGAAAGATGCGCGTAGCGTGTAACCAATCCACCGCCATGGTCGATCTCGACCATGCGGCCATAGCCGCCCGCCCAGTCTGCCTCGACGATCCGCCCAGCAGCGGTGGCGCGCACGGGCGCGCCCGGCTCCTCGCGTAAATCGACCCCGCCATGCATGGCAAAACCGCGCGTAAACGGATCGCGCCGAAGGCCGAAGCCGGAGACAATTTCTGCGGCATTGGCAAGCGGTACGCCAAGCGGGACATGGTCGGAGAATTTACGAAAGGCGGCCGCTTGCAGGAGATCGTTGCGGGCAGCGTCATAGGCCATTCCAAATGCGCTATTGGAATCACCCGGGAGCGGTGGCGGTATATAGGGGCCGCCGAGCCCCACTGTCCGATTAAGCGCACGACGGTAAGGGTCAAGCCCTAGAGCCGCCCAGTGCCGCGCCAGACGTTTGCGGTCGGCACGAACAGTGGCAGCGATCGTTTCGATTTCGCGCTGCTGTGCACTGTCGATTTCGTCTATACCGCGTTCGATGGATGCCGCAGCCCATTCGAGCATCGCCATATCGGGGATGATTTGCGGTTCGGCGGCACTTTGGCGACGCAGGCTGGGTGCCGCACTGCTGCCCGTGACATCAGCTTCGCGGCTGAGCGAAGAGAGGCTCGCCTGACGCAATTCAAGTTCGGTCTGGCGTTGCAGGATGATTTCGAGCCTGTCAGCGAGATTGCCGAGATCGGCCGCGGCCATTGGACGCGCCAAACCCTGCTTGGACGTCAAAAGGCCCATCCCAGCCGCCCCGAACGCTAGCCCTGCCGCAAACAGCAGGGACGGCAGGGCAATCGCCCTTGGGCGGATGAGGTTCAGTCGCTTCATGGCGCAAAATCCGGTTCGCAATGGCCGGATTGTGCGCATTTATGGTGAAGGCTGGGTAAACCGCCTCAGCCTTTGTTGAGCGCCTGCGCCGCTTTCAATACGGCTTCGGCATGGCCGGGTACCTTCACCTTGCGCCAGATCTCATGGATCTTGCCCTTACCGTCGACCAGAAAGGTGGTGCGTTCGACACCCATATATTTGCGCCCATACATGCTTTTTTCGACCCAGACGCCATAGGCGGCCAACATGTCCTTCTGCTCATCGGAGACGAGCGGGAAAGCGAGATCGTACTTTTTCTTGAATTTGTCGTGGCTGGCCGTGCTGTCGGGGGAAACGCCGATGATCTCGGTTCCGGCCTTAGCGAACTTGGCCCGTAGCGCGTTGAATTCCATCGCTTCCTTGGTGCAGCCCGATGTGTCGTCCTTCGGGTAGAAATAGAGGACGACGTTCTGACCTTTGAGCTTTTTCAGCGAGACGGTGCCCCCGCCATCGCTGGGGAGTGAAAAATCTGGTGCTTTATCGCCGGGATTGAGCATATCCGCCATCTTTGCCTTCCTTTCGTCGAATCGCCGTGGCCATTAGGAAGTTCTAGCGCGCGGGCGCTGCCGTTCCATGCCAAGCCTAAGGCAAAGAGTGGCCATAAGGGAAAGAGGTTCATGGCGTCGGACGAAACGGGGCCGCACAAAAAACGCGTGTTGCGTGTGAAGCGTCTGCCCAATCCGGCCGTCCCGCCGGAAGGTGCCCCCGTTACCCCGCGTTCAGCCACTGCGGAAACAACGCAACGACCAAACCTACCGCCAACGCCCGAATTAGCTGCGTCCACAACGAACCCCATCGCGCCAAGTCTCGCCCCCGCTCCTCCGACGAACGCGCCTGCGCAGGCCAATAACAGTGCTGTAAACAGCGGTGCCGATGAAGAACGCGCGCATAACGGGGCCTTGCCATACGAAGCAGTCTCCGCAAAGCCGGACGAACCTTTTGCGGCGCCGCCGTCTCGGGCCGTAATCTTATCGGCTGCGCCACGCCGCCGCGGCCTCATAGCGCGCGCAGGGCATGCCATCGGTGCGATCGTCACTTTTCTTTTGATTGTTGCAAGCGTCACGTTTGGTGCGATTGCATGGCAATTGTCGCGTGGGCCGATCGCGCTCGACATCATGACTGATCTCGTTTCGAAGATGTTAGAAACGCGGTTCGGCAACGGCTTCGATGTCAAAGTGCGCCACACTGATCTAAGGAACACGCCCGAAGGACTTGTTCTTGGAATCGAGGGTGTGACCGTGCGCGATCCTGCCGGCCGCCTCGTTGTTTCTTCGCCGGAGGCCTCAATCGGTATCGACCCGATATCTTTGTTACATGGCCGTCTCTTGCCGCGTCAAATTCAATTCATTGGCCTCGCAATCGCCGTCACGATTTCGCCGACGGGACATTTGTCGGTATCCACTGACACATCGGATCAGCCCACCCCATTGCCAACAGTGCCCGCGCCGCATCAGACCCTGCCGCATACGTCGGAGCCTTCGATGGCCGAACAGGTCGTCAGCCTTGGGGTCATTGCCGATACCGTTGCAGGACGAACTGGACCGCTTGCGATTCTCGACCGCGCAGGAATTCGCCAAGGCCGACTGACGCTGATCGATATGAGGCGCAATCGCGCGGTGACCTATTCGGATCTTTCGGTGAATTTTGCGCGGCCTGACGGCGACGATGAGACACGGCTCACTGTGAGTGCGCGCGGGCCTCATGGCGTTTGGCAAGTTTCGGCAGCGGTGATCGGCAAGCCAGGCCACAATAAGCGGCTGCGGTTTAACACGCGCGACCTTGCAATATCTGAAATTCTCGGATTTGCCGAGCCGGGGCTTATCCCTGTCCATACTGACATGCCCTTATCGATCGAATTGACAGCGGATTTTGCTGCCGACAACGCTGTGATGGCGATTGATGGACAGATTATCGGCGGCCGCGCCATTATCGAATTCGAAGAGAAAGGGGCAAAGCCTTTACGCATCGATCAATTGCAAGGGGCATTCAGCTGGGATCGCGAGCGCCACCTCATCAATCTGCGCTATCTCGATATGTCAGGCGGCGGTAGCCGCCTCCGGCTATCGGGCACGGTGACTCCGCCGGGCAATCCTGCTGCGCCTTGGGTGTTTCGGGTGTCGAGCCAGGACTCGTCCCTGCGCGAGGAGAGTGCCCGCAATCATCAGATTGAACTCGACAGCATCGTGATTGCCGGGCGGATCGCACAGGGCTTTGGCGGCATTCGCTTAGACGAATTGAACGTGACCGGACCGGAGGTGTCGATCAACGCATCCCTACTCGTAGGCAAATTCGATACGCGTGACGGCTTCGAGCTAAATCTGATCGCGCGCCGTATGCCCGCGCTGACGTTGTTATCATTTTGGCCAACCTTTATTGTGCCGGATATTAGGGCCTATATTTTGGGTTCAGTGAAAGGTGGCAATGTCGATCGTTTCTCTTACTCAATTAATTTGACGCGCGAACAATTTGCCGACGCGATGGCAAAAAGACCGCTTCCTGACGAGAACGTTTTGATGGAAATCGACGCGAACGACGTGTCCTTCGTTCCGCTTCCCGGTTTACCCCTGTTCAAATCGCTTGAGAGTAAGAGCCGAGTGACTGGGCACACTGTGACGGTGAGTGTGTTGAAGGGACAGGTTCCATTCTCCGGCGGTCGTACGATCTCGGTCGGCGAGACTGTCTTTCGTATCGGCGATGTCAATGCCCTTCCCCCGCAGGCGCATATCACCAGCAGGATGAAAGGGACCGTCGATACGTTTGGAGAGTTCTTAAAGTCAGAGCTTCTTAAACCTTACTATCATCTACCTTTCGAACCTTCGCAGGTGAAAGGGGCAATGGAGACGCAACTGGCCCTGTCGTTCCCACTGGTTGAAAAGCCTACCCCCGATCAGGTGAACGTCACAGCATCTGGCACGATTTCGAATTTGACGGTCGATCGCGTTATCGGCCGCGACAAACTCGAAAATGGTCAATTCACATTTGTGCACGATAAGGCGGGCATGGTGGTGAAGGGCGATGCGCGTATCGGTGGAATGCCAAGTTCGCTCGAATTGCGGCACCCTGCCGGAGTAGTCTATCCCGAAGTCAATCTCGTCGGCTCGATTGATGAGGCCGCGCGTACACGGCGCGGCTTCAAATTCGGCAATCAACTGATTGGCCCAGTTGGCGTGAAAGCAGTGGCGCGGGAGTTCGGGGGGCCAAAACAATTGACCAATGTCGAGATCGATCTAACGAGAGCCGGCATCAACGGCGTGATCCCGGGTTGGGTAAAACCGGTTGGCAAGACAGGCAAGGCAACGTTCCGCCTCATGTCAGGGCCGGGCGATACAATGATTTTCGAGGACCTTAATTTGGATGGTGGCAATGGCATGGCCGCCAAAGGCGATATCACGCTTGGTCCCGATGGCCAGTTAAATGCTGCGAAGCTCTCAACATTAAAGATTTCACCGGGCGATTCGATGACGCTCGACGCCGATCGCAAAGACAGCGTACTCAAGCTCACTATTCGTGCAAGTACGATCGATCTGCGGCCCGAATTGAAAACCTCATTCGCATCCACACCAGCGGGGCCCGCATCTGCGGCCAATGCCGATATCGATCTCGATCTCAAAGCCACGGCTGCAGTCGGTTTCAATAATGAAACGCTGACTGGGCTTGATATGAAGATCTCACAGCGCGATGGGACGTGGCGTGATCTCAAATTGAGCGGCAAGATCGGGCGTGCTTCCGTCATCGGACAGAATGCCCGCAATGAGCAGAACCAGCCTGGGATCGCGATTGAGACGAGCGATGCTGGCGCGCTTCTGCGTTATATGGACCTCTACAAGCGTATGATTGGCGGCAATATGCTTTTGCAGTTTTCTGGCAAAAGCGACGCGATGGCAGGCTCACTCGTCGTACGGAATTTTGCCTTGCGGGATGATCCAGCGCTCGCCGATGTGGCAGCTACGAGCAGGGCAGCAGGGCGTCAGGCGATTAGTGATCCAACTGAAGTTCCATTCACGAGAATGCGGGCAGATTTTGTTTTCGATTCGGGTCGCATGACGCTGAAAGATGCGACAATCTCGGGTCCGCAAGTCGGCGGGACAGTTGAAGGAACCCTCGACTTTCAGAAGGACAGGGCGGATCTATCTGGCACCTTCGTTCCCGCTTACGGACTGAACAATGCATTCAACCAGATTCCCCTCGTCGGCCAGTTGCTAGGCGGCAAGGATGAGGGATTGTTTGCGATCAATTTCCGCGTGACGGGTGCGCTATCTTCGCCAACGGTGAGTGTCAATCCGCTCTCGGCTGTTGCGCCGGGTTTTCTCCGCAAATTCTTTGGCGTATGGAGTTCGGACGATAAGCCTGTCGCTGCTCCAGCGCCAAAGCCGGCACAGTAGACGAAACGCTATAGTGCAAGGTGTAAATGTGGCAGTTGATCGCCGAGATATGTATTTTCACATGGAGCTGCCGAGGTGCGGGTAGCTCATTTGAAATGACACGTTCAGAGACTGAACAGCCCTCATTTGGCTATTTGACATGAATCTCATACCTGCTTGAGCAGGATATGCTTCTTTTTACCGAGCGAAAGTTTGACGGCGCCGTCATGCACGAAGAGATCGGCACCAAGATTGGCGCGCTCGTCGGAAGCTGCCTCGTCATTGACGCGCAATCCGCCAGCTTTGATCTGGCGTCGTGCCTCTGAAGTGGAGGCAACAAGACCGGCTTTGACGAAGGCTGAAAGAATGCCAAGACCGGCGGCAACTTCAACGGCGGCAATTTCAACAGTCGGCAAACTCGTTGCTGTGACGCCTTCTTCGAAGGTCTTGCGGGCTGTGAGTTCAGCCTGCTCTGCCGCTTCGCGACCATGGATCAGTGCCGTCGCTTCGGTGGCGAGAATTTTTTTCGCATCGTTGATTTCGGCGCCGCCAAGTTGTTCGAGGCGTTCGATCTCATCAAGTGGCAGTGTCGTAAATAACTTAAGGAAGCGCCCGACATCTCGGTCTTCCGTGTTGCGCCAATATTGCCAGTAATCATACACCGGCAGCATATCGGCATTGAGCCATACAGCGCCTTGGGCAGTCTTGCCCATCTTCGCGCCTGAAGATGTTGTTAGAAGCGGCGAGGTGAGGGCGTAAAGCTGCGGCGTGCCCATGCGGCGGCCGAGGTCGATCCCGGTGACGATGTTGCCCCATTGATCGGAGCCGCCCATCTGCAAGGTGATGCCGTAGCGCTTGTTCAGTTCGACGAAATCATAGGCTTGCAGGCACATATAGTTGAATTCGAGGAAAGACAGTTCCTGATCGCGATCGAGCCGCATTTTCACGCTGTCCATCGACAACATGCGATTGACCGAGAAGTGACGCCCGACATCACGCAGGAATTCAATGTAGTTGAGCGTCGTCAGCCATTCCGCATTGTCGATCATCAAGGCATCGTGCTTACCATCGCCGAACTTCAAAAACTTTGAGAAGACGGATTTGATGCCGTTCTTGTTGTTCTCAATGTCGTCGAGCGTCAGGATCTTACGGCTTTCGTCGCGGCCCGATGGGTCTCCAACGCGCGTGGTGCCACCGCCCATAAGCGGAACCGGTTTGCCACCCGATTTCTGTAACCAATGCAGCATCATGATTTGCACGAGCGAGCCGACATGCAGCGAAGCAGCGGTGCAATCAAAGCCAATGTAAGCGACGAGGTCGCCTGACACGGCTTTCTCATCGAGCCCGGCATAGTCCGAGCATTGATGGATGTAGCCGCGCTCGATGAGTGTGCGCAGGAAATCGGATTTCGGCTTGAAATCGGACATAACGTATACCGTCACGATAGAGGGCGATTAGCGACGCTTGCCACGCGCAGCACGCGGCGGTGCTTCAGCATTCGGGCCAAGGCGCTTGTCGAGATAATCGGAGACGAGCTTCTGGAGATCGTCGACCTTATCCTCGAAGAAATGATTGGCCCCATCCACGGTCGCATGTTCGATCTGGATGCCCTTTTGTGTCTTCACCTTTTCGATCACGCTCATGACTTCCTTGATCGGCGCGACGCGATCTTGCGAGCCATGGATGAACAGGCCGGAAGACGGGCAAGGCGCAAGGAATGAGAAATCGAAACGATTAGCCGGGGCTGCGACCGAGATGAAGCCTTCGATCTCGGGACGGCGCATCAGAAGCTGCATGCCGATCCACGCACCGAAGGAGATGCCGGCGATCCAGCACGCGCGCGCTTCGGGGTTGATGGCCTGTGCCCAGTCGAGCGCGGCCGCAGCATCGGATAACTCGCCTTGACCATGATCGAAAGAGCCTTGGCTACGCCCCACACCACGGAAGTTGAAACGCAGCGCCGAGAAGCCGCGCTCTACGAACTGGTAATAGAGGGAATAGACCACTTGATTGTTCATCGTGCCGCCGAATTGCGGGTGCGGATGCAGCACGATCGCAATGGGCGCGCCCTTGGTCTTCGACGGATGATAGCGGCCTTCGATGCGGCCAGCCGGACCGGTGAAGATAACCTCGGGCATGATGATCCTTTCGGGCAGGCGATGGGGCCGGAACAACGCGTTCAGGGCCGGTTTGGCTTGACTTAGAACGCTGAGCGGCTCACATTCGCTTAGAATTCTTCTAACACCTTGGAACGATTCCAATCTGGCAATTGCCGGCTTGGAGACGCGCGGGGTGGGTCGCCTTCTAGCACGGTCTGGGGTGGCGATTTCAAGCTTTTCGTGATGGGCGACGTGCCCACCGCGACAATGGAAACCTCGAACCGGAACGGCATCGCCCCCGATGAGTGCCGAACGCGTCTATCTCGACCATAACGCGACCGCTCCGGTACGTCCGGCGGCGGTGGAGGCTATGGCGGTTGCGCTGAAGGCGGGGGGTAATCCGTCCTCCATCCATGCCGAGGGCCGGGCGGCACGTGGCCGGACCGAGGCGGCGCGGGAGGCTCTTGCGGCGCTGGCCGATGTACGGACGTCGGAGGTCTTCTTCACCTCGGGCGGGACCGAAGCGAATGCTTTGGCTCTCAGCCCGGCATTCCTGCCGAACCCGCACCAAGGCATTCTCCTTGTCAGCGCGGTCGAACATGTCTGCGTCCTCGAGGGCCATCGGTTCCCCAAGGATCGCGTCGAGATCGTCCCCGTAAGGCCGGATGGCCTACTCGACCTCGACTATCTTGCCACGCGGATCGCCACGGCACCTGAAGGGGCGGTGATGGTCGCTTTACAATGGGCGAACAACGAAACCGGTGTGATCCAGCCGGTTGCGGCTGTCGCGGAGATGGTCCATGCCCGTAAGGGGCGATTTCATGTCGATGCCGTGCAAGGTGCAGGCAAGATTGCCTTCACGAGGCAAGCGCTAGGAGCGGACAGTTTGGCGCTGTCCGCCCACAAATTGGGCGGTCCGCAAGGCGTCGGCGCGCTGATCCTCGGCCCGGGCCTTGTTATCGATCATAAGATGTTGATTGGCGGCGGACAGGAACGCGGTACGCGGGCCGGCACGGAGAATGTTCCCGGCATCGCTGGTTTCGGTGCTGCCCTGCGCGAAGCTTTGGCGGCGCTCCCTACCGAGACGGCGCGGCTTTCGGCTTTGCGCGATGCATGCGCGGCCACGCTTTTGGAGCATGTGCCCGGCGCGGTCATCTTTGGCGCTGGGGTCGAGCGCCTGCCCAATACGGTGTGCTTTGCCATCCCGGGCCTCAAGGCCGAGACGGCTTTGATGGCGTTCGATCTCGGTGGGGTCGCACTGTCGTCGGGTTCGGCCTGCTCGTCGGGCAAGGTCAAACGGTCGCATGTCCTGGCGGCGATGGGGGTACCGGACGAACTGGCCGCCTGCGCGCTGCGCTTGAGCCTTGGCTGGTCGAGCACCGAAAAGGATGTGATCCAATTCGGATCAGCCCTCGAAAAAATACGAAATAACACCATAAAGAAGGATACGCGCGCAGCCTAAAGCGCGCCAAACCGGCCGCCGGTCCTTGAAACCGGTGAGAAGGAGTAAAGCGAATGCCCGCCGTTAAAGAGACCGTCGAACAGGTCAAGGCGATCGACGTCGACCAGTACAAGTATGGCTTCGAGACCCAGCTCGAAGTGGACAAGGCCCCCAAAGGGCTCAACGAAGATATTGTCCGCTTGATCTCGGCCAAGAAAAAAGAACCGGCTTGGATGCTGGAATGGCGGCTTGATGCCTATCGCCGCTGGCTCACCATGCGCGAGCCGACTTGGGCGCGCGTCGAATATCCGGAAATCGATTTTCAGGACATTCATTATTACGCGGCGCCGAAGATGAATGCGGCTCCTAAGACGATCGACGATGTCGATCCGGCCATTCTCGACACCTACAAAAAGCTCGGCATCCCGCTCCGCGAGCAGGAAATTCTGGCTGGCGTGCAGCAATCCAAAGTCGCGGTCGACGCCGTTTTCGATTCTGTCTCCGTGGCGACGACGTTCAAGGAAGAGTTGAAGAAGGCGGGCGTGATCTTCTGCTCGATTTCGGAAGCGCTGCACGAATATCCCGAACTCGTGAAGAAATATATCGGTACGGTCGTGCCGGTCACGGATAATTATTATGCAACGCTGAATTCGGCTGTCTTTACCGACGGCTCTTTCGTCTATGTGCCGAAGGGCGTGCGCTGCCCGATGGAATTATCGACCTATTTCCGCATTAATGAAAAGAATACGGGTCAGTTCGAGCGGACGCTCATCATCGTGGAAGAGGGCGCTTACGTCTCCTATCTCGAAGGGTGCACGGCCCCGCAGCGCGATGAAAACCAGCTTCACGCTGCTGTCGTTGAGCTCATCGCCCTCGACGACGCTGAGATTAAATATTCGACCGTCCAGAACTGGTATCCCGGCGACAAGGACGGAAAGGGTGGCATTTATAATTTTGTCACCAAGCGCGGCGATTGCCGTGGCAAAAACTCAAAGATCAGCTGGACGCAGGTGGAAACCGGCTCGGCAATCACATGGAAATATCCGTCCTGCATTTTGCGCGGCGAAGGTTCGCGCGGCGAGTTCTATTCAATCGCCGTGTCGAATGGCCGCCAACAGGTCGATTCCGGCACCAAAATGATCCATCTCGGCAAGAACACGACGAGCCGGATTATCTCGAAAGGCATTTCTGCCGGCCATTCGCAAAACACCTATCGCGGGCTTGTCTCGGCCCATCGCCGCGCGACGGGCGCGCGCAATTTCACCAATTGCGACTCGCTTCTGATCGGCAATAATTGCGGCGCTCATACGGTGCCCTACATCGAAAGCAAGAACGGCTCGTCGATCTTCGAGCATGAAGCGACGACCTCAAAAATCTCGGAAGATCAGCTTTTCTATTGCATGCAGCGTGGCCTCTCGGCAGAGGAGGCAACCGCGCTCATCGTCAACGGCTTCGTGAAAGACGTGTTGCAGCAACTCCCGATGGAGTTTGCCGTCGAAGCGCAAAAGCTCATCTCCATTTCGCTCGAAGGCTCGGTCGGTTGATCCGACGCCTCGCACACCATTCGAAGGACCACCCCAATGCTTGAAATTCGCAATCTTCACGTCTCAATCGAAGACAAGAAAATCCTCAATGGCCTGAACCTCACCGTTCACGATGGTGAAGTCGCCGCCATCATGGGCCCGAACGGTTCGGGCAAGTCGACGCTGTCCTACGTCATCGCAGGCAAGCCAGATTACGATATTCACGATGGCGAAATCCTGCTCGATGGCGAAAACGTGCTTGAGATGGATCCGGATGCGCGTGCCGCTGCTGGCATCTTCCTGGCCTTCCAGTATCCGCTTGAAATTCCGGGTGTTGCGACGATGACCTTCCTAAAGGCGGCGATGCAGGCCCAGCGCAAGGCGCGTGGTGAAGAAGAATTGTCGACGGCGGAATTTATGAAGCGCGTGCGCGATCAGGCGGGCCATCTCGGTATTCCGCAGGACATGCTCAAGCGCGGCCTCAATGTCGGCTTCTCGGGCGGCGAGAAGAAGCGCATGGAAATTCTGCAGATGGCGCTGCTCGAGCCGAAATTCTGCATTCTTGACGAGACCGATTCCGGTCTCGACATCGACGCGCTCAAAGTGGTTTCGGAAGGCGTCAACCGTCTGCGCGCGAAGGATCGCTCCTTCCTCGTCATCACCCATTATCAGCGTCTGCTCAATTACATCGTGCCGGATACGGTGCACGTCATGGCGCATGGTCAAGTGGTGAAGTCGGGCGGCAAGGAATTGGCACTCGAACTCGAAGCCAATGGCTATGCCGATTACAAGACGCTGGCCGCGTGAGGTGAATGATGTCTGACGTCACACCAATCCGCACGCCTGCGGAGAATGCATTGATCGCGGCCTTTCCTGCCGCGCGCAAAAGCTTGCCCGGCAATGCGCATGTGATTGCGCTGCGCGAAGCCGCCTTTAATCGCTTCGAGGCGAAGGGCTTGCCCCATCGCCGTGTCGAGGAATGGAAATACACCGATCTACGCACCGCTTTGCGCGATGCTCTACCGCTGGCGGACGCGCTCAATGTAGCTGATGCAGCGGCACTTGCCCAATCCGATAGCTGCCTCTCATCCGGCGATGCGTTTGCGGAATTAGACGCGCACCGCGTGGTGATCGTGAACGGCCATTTCGTCCCATCGCTGTCTTCCGTGAATGCGCAGGGCGTGACTGTGAACGATCTTGCCGAAGCGCTTTCGACTGGCGCAGGAATCGATGCGCTCGGCACGATGGCGAAAGCCGACGATTCCGCGCTCGCGCTCAACGCTGCCTTCATGCAAGGTGGCGTTGTGATCGATATCGCAAAAGGTGCGTCGGTCGACAAGCCGATTTATCTCCGCTTCATCGTCATGGGACAAGAAGCACGCGCGATCTATCCGCGTGTACTTGTCACTGTGGGCGAGGGGGCAGCGGTCACCTTGATCGAAGCGCATCAGGGTGGCGATGGCATCGCTTATCAGACCAATGCCGTTGTTGAGATCAAGGCGGGTGCGAAGTCGCATATCCAGCATATCCGCCTCAATGCGCATGGCGATGCGGCGATCGACCTCTCTTCGCTCGGCACCGATCTTGGCGAAGCAGCGGAATTCAAGTCGATGAATTTCGTGATGCGTCCGGCACTGGCGCGCCATCAGGTGTTTGCGCGTTTCTCCGGCGAGCACATCAAGCTCGATGTCTCGGGCGCAGCACTTCTCAAGGGCAAGCAACACGCGGATTCGACGCTCTATGTTGATCATGCCATGCCGCATGGCGAGAGCCGCGAATTGTTTAAGCATGTGATCGATGACGAGGCCGTAGGCGTTTTCCAAGGCAAGATCGTCGTGCAGCCCATCGCCCAGAAGACGGACGGTCGCATGATGAGCCAGGCCATCCTACTGTCCGACGATGCGACGATGTACAACAAGCCTGAGCTTGAAATCTTCGCCGACGACGTTGCTTGCGGCCATGGTGCCACTTGCGGTGCGCTCGATGACGATCTCCTGTTCTATCTACGCGCGCGTGGGTTGCCGAAGCCGGAAGCGGAAGCCTTGATGCTCGCCGCCTTCATCGGCGAGGCGCTTGAGAAAATCGAGAATGACAGCGTGCGCGAGGCGCTTGAGGCGCAGACGCAAGCCTGGCTTCTCGCGAGGGCGGTGAAGTGAGCACCGACACGATGAGCTTTGATATCGCAAAGGTCCGCGCTGATTTCCCGGCGCTGGCGATGGAAGTTTACGGCAAGCCCCTTGTTTATCTCGACAATGCTGCGTCTGCGCAAAAGCCGCGTCAGGTGATCGACCGCATGGTGCAGGCTTACGAGCGTGAATACGCCAATGTGCATCGCGGCCTTCATTATCTTGCCAATGCAGCGACCGAAGGGTTCGAAGGTGCGCGCGAAAAAGTGCGTGCTTTTCTAAATGCGGCGTCAACAGATGAGATCATCTTCACGCGGTCAGCGACTGAAGCGATCAATCTCGTCGCGTCGAGCTATGGTCGTATGGTCAATATCGGCGAGGGCGATGAAATCATTCTCTCGATCATGGAGCATCATTCCAACATCGTGCCGTGGACGTTCTGGCGCGAGCGTCACGGCGCCGTGATCAAATGGGCGATGGTAGACGAAACGGGCAATCTCGATGCCGCCGAAGTTGAAAGACTGATCACGCCGCGCACTAAGATGATCGCTGTCACGCACATGTCGAATGTGTTGGGCACCGTTGCGCCTGTCGCCGAGATCATTCGCATCGCCCATGCCCATGGCATCAAGGTTCTTGTCGATGGCTCGCAAGGTGCCGTGCATCTACCTGTCGACGTGCGCGCTCTCGATGCCGATTTCTACGTCTTCACCGGCCACAAGGTTTACGGGCCGACCGGCATCGGCGTTCTCTATGGCAAGCGCGATTTGCTCGCCGCCATGCCGCCTTTCAATGGTGGTGGTGAAATGATTTCGGTCGTGACGGAAGATTACGTCACCTACAACGAACCACCGCATCGGTTCGAAGCGGGCACGCCGCCGATCGTGCAAGCGATTGGGCTCGGCGCTGCGATCGATTATATGATGCAAGTGGGCCGCGAGAATATTCTCGCGCAGGAAAATGTGCTGCGCGATTATGCGATGGAACGTCTCGGCGCGATGAATTCGTTGCGTATCTTCGGCCATGCGAAGAACAAGGGTGCCATTGTCTCGTTCGAGATGAAGGGTGCCCATGCACACGACGTTGCGACCATCATTGATCGGCAGGGCGTTGCCGTCCGCGCTGGAACGCATTGTGCCCAGCCTTTGCTGGCGCGTTACGGCGTCACCTCGACCTGCCGTGCGTCATTCGCTTTTTACAACACCAAGGCTGAGATTGATGTGCTTGCCGAGGCGTTGCAAAAGGCCGAAACTCTGTTCGGTTGAGGAAGGTCCCCCACCATGGCCATGACACCCGTCGATGACGAAGTTCAGCCGAACCGCCCGGCGATCAATCCGGCAACCGCGCTCACGCCGGAAGAGATCGACCGTCTGACGGATGGGATTATTGCCGCGTTGAAGACCGTCTACGATCCCGAAATCCCAGCGGACATCTATGAGTTGGGCCTTATCTACCGGGTCGACATCAATGACGAGCGGCATGTAAACATCGATATGACGCTGACCGCGCCCGGTTGCCCGGTTGCCGGAGAAATGCCGGGCTGGGTCGAGAATGCGGTCAGTATGGTCGAAGGCGTCAAGAGCGTCACCGTCAACATGACCTTCGATCCACCTTGGGATCAGAGCCGCATGTCGGATGAAGCGCGCGTCGCGCTCGATATGTGGTAATCCGCAGGGCCTTTTCATTCCGCCCGCAAAGTCCTACATTTGTTCCATTCCGATCCGGGCCTTGAACCCGGCCAAGGAGGAAACATGGGCCTGAGCCTGAAAGTGATGAACCTCTCCGATGCCGCCGCCAACCGCGTACGGCAGATCGTTGAGGGCTCCAGCACCCCCATCGTCGGCATCCGTGTAGGCGTCAAGAATGGCGGCTGCGCCGGTATGGCCTATACGATCGAAGCGGCAGAAGCGGTGCGCCCGGGCGACGAGATCGTGACCGAGAAGGGCGCGACCGTGCTTGTCGACCCAAAAGCTGTTTTATTCCTGCTCGGAACCGAGATGGATTTCAAAACGGACAAGCTGGCGAGCCAGTTCGTGTTCAACAATCCGAACCAGACCTCTGCCTGCGGCTGCGGTGAGTCGGTCCAGCTTGAGCCAGCGAAGCTCGACCCCGCCCATGCTTGATTGTTAGGCGCCGCGGCTTCGCGCCGTTCAAAACGCTTTGAAGGTCAAAATCGTGTGGGTGTCGACGATATCTGCGATCGTCTGCACTTTCTCGCCGACGAAATGACCGATATCGATCCCATCGTCCAAATGGAATTTGGCCAGAATGTCGAAATTGCCGGCGATTGAATAGATTTCCGAAGCGATTTCGGCATCCGCAAGTCGGCTTGCGACGTCATAGGTCTTACCGAGCTTGCATTTGATCTCGACGAAAAAGGTCTGCATCGGACACTCCCTGTCCCCGTCTTAGATCAAAAATCCGGACCGCCCGCAATCAGGTGCGTAGACGGCCATTCTTCTTCACGATCACGGTCGTGCCAACATCGACGCGATTGTAGAGGTCGTAAATGTCTTCGTTGAGGAGACGAATGCAACCCGAGGAAACCTGTTCGCCGATGCTCCATGGCTCATTCGTGCCATGGATGCGGAACAAGATGTCGTGACCGTTCTGGTAGAGATAGAGCGCGCGCGCGCCAAGCGGGCTGTTGAGCCCCCCTTCCATATGGTCGGGTAGGTTCTTGAGGAGCCGCTTCATGGTGGCCGTGGGGCGCCAATCGGGCCAGACAGCCTTGCGGCCGACATAGGCCATCCCACGCCAGGAGAAGCCTTGGCGGCCCACGCCGATTCCATAACGAATGGCCGTGTCGCCGGGTTGGACGAGGAAGAGAAAACGCTGGTCGATATCGACCACGATCGTGCCGGGCTTCTCCCCAACCGTATAGGGAACGGTCTGCCGGGCTAGTTCCCGTTTCATCTTCGAACGGTCGACAAGCGGAATGTCGTAGGGCTTATCCGGCATAGAGCCGATGTACCACTCGTCGTCGTTATCAACCTCCTCTGGCACCGTGGCCGCCTGATGTTGGCAGGCTGCGGCCGAGGCGGCGAGCGCGAGGACAAAACTACGGCGGGTGAGATGACGAAACGGGGGCATGGCACGCGTGGTTGTGAAAGGGAAAATCCAGCGAGATGCTGGGGAGCGATCCCTTTAGCGAAACAAGGCAGATTCGACCATGCCGGACCGGCCAGATTTTGCCCCTAATGAACGCTTCTCTTTCGCCCTGCGGCAGCCATGCAACAACGCAGGTTCGGCCAAGCGGCCATGCAGCGACTTCTTTGGCGCAGCCGATCAGCTGCGGCCGACGCTGATATAAGAAAAGCCGCGTTTTCTCATGTCGTCCGGCCGATAAATGTTCCGTAGGTCGATCACGGTTGGGCTGTTCATCATGCGCTTCACACGATCGAGATCAAGGGCACGGAATGCATCCCATTCGGTAACAATGGCGAGCGCATCTGCCCCTTCTACGCATTCATAGGCATTTTGGGCGAAGCTGACGCCATCCAGCATGGATTTGGCCTGCTCCATCGCCTCCGGGTCGAAGGCACGGATCGTTGCGCCCGCTTTCTTCAGTTCGTTGATGATAACGAGCGAGGGAGCTTCGCGCATGTCATCCGTGTTTGGCTTGAAGGCGAGGCCTAGAATGGCAATCGTCTTGCCCGCGACAGAGCCGCCGCAGGCTTTGACAATCTTGGTCGCCATCTTCTCTTTGCGACGATCATTGACCTCGACCACGGTTTCGACAATCCGCAGCGGTGCGCCAAAATCCTGTCCTGTCTTCACCAGCGCCTGCGTATCCTTTGGAAAGCACGAACCGCCATAGCCCGGTCCCGCATGCAGGAATTTCGCTCCGATACGATTGTCGAGCCCGATGCCGCGTGCCACTTCCTGCACATTGGCATCGACCTCTTCGCATAGATCCGCAATCTCGTTGATGAAGGTGATCTTCACAGCAAGAAAGGCGTTCGCGGCATATTTGATGAGTTCAGACGTGCGCCGTGCGGTGAAGACGAGCGGTGGCTCGTTTAGATAAAGCGGCCGATAGATTTCTTTCATCACCTCGCGGGCGCGCGGATCTTCCGTACCGACGACAATACGATCGGGCCGTTTGAAATCGCCTATTGCAGCCCCTTCGCGCAAGAATTCTGGATTGGAAACAACAGCAAAATCCGCATCGGGACGTGCTTTGCGGATGATGGCTTCGACCTCGTCGCCTGTGCCGACAGGCACCGTCGATTTGGTGACGATAACGGTGTAGCCGTCAATCTCCTGCGCAATCTCTTCGGCCGCTGCATAGACATAGGATAAGTCTGCATGGCCATCGCCACGGCGCGAGGGCGTGCCGACGGCGATGAAAACCGCATCGGCGCCTTTGACGCCATCTCTGAGTGATGTTGAGAAGGCGAGGCGGCCCTCGCGGACGTTCTTGGCAACAAGTTCGGCAAGCCCGGGCTCGAAGATCGGCATCACGCCTTGTCGGAGCGCGGCGATCTTGTCCTCGTTCTTGTCGATGCAGATGACATCATGGCCGAAATCGGCAAGGCAGGCGCCGGAGACGAGGCCCACATAGCCCGACCCGATCATCGCGATCCGCATGGAATGCCCTCCGCCTGTCCTCCCGCGCCTTTTAAACGGCTCAGGCCGCGGCGCAAGCGCGGGTTACATCTTGGGCGGGCTGGTCGTTCCCGTCGCCTCAGGCAGGGGGGCAAGGGGCGATGTGCTGACCGAGCCCGCGGGCGGGGTTGCCGGCGGCTGGGTTAGCGTCAATTTGATGGCCTCTTCATCGACATAGGCCTGCGCCTGTCGATCCTCGACCCTGGGTTCGGCCAGCTGAGCACCAATGGCTCTCACCACTTGCGGCGCCTCGGCAAAGGTGCCGTGACGGAAAAGGTCCGCGCCTTTGCTCGCGGTCAAATCATAGACGCGGACACCCAACCGGGCGATTTCCTCGCGTTGCTTCGGATCATCCAGATTGAGGGCGCCGACGCGCTGCCGATCGCCGGCCAAAGTCGACGAAAGCGATAGGGCTCGATCGTCCGCGGCCGCGAAGACCGAGATCTGCGCCGCCTTGCCGATACGCGCGAGTTGACTGCGGAAAACGTCGAGATCGATATCTGGCGCGGCCAGCATCACATCGCCGAGCTTGCCATTGAGATTGGGGTATCCCGCAATCGCGTTCTGCCGCAATGCTTCCATGGCTAGGAACGTTCCCATCGAATGGGCGAGCACATGGACGCGGCCAACGCCCGGCGTCTGGCCGAGATCGCGCAAAAGCTTTTCGAGTGCATCGCGTGAGGCGGTCGCGCTTTCACGGTCCGAACCATACGCGAGAAACTGATTGCGCGAGGGCCATGTGAATAGCACAGGCACACCGGTAAAGCCGGAATCCGTCACGATCTGGGCAAGCCGGAATCGTGCCTCGTCATAACCCGTATTGAACCCATGAATGAATACCAACACGTCGCGGCTGACGCCCACGCGCCCCGAAACTTGTGCGGCAATCTCAGAATTGAATTGCGCTTCATCGAGCTTGCGTTGCCCAACGATCACAAAATGTCGCCTTTTGCTCTCCGGCGTAATTCTGGGCCGCTCGATCACGCCTGGTTCATGGCCTGGCGGTACACTGATCGTTGTGGTGAGGAATTTCGCTTGCCCAGCCTCGCCTGTTGGCGATGCAAGGTCTTTCCGCGTCGTGACAACGAATTCCTGCACCAAGGTCGCGGGCTTCTTCTCGCCGAATAGGCTGGTCGACGGCAGAGAGGCAGATGGCATACCCGTCATGCTCGCACAGGCAGCGAGCAAGAGGCTCAACGCCCCTGCAATGAAAAGGGAAGGCCATGAGGTCCGAAACGAGGTCATTGTCAGCGATCTTTGGGATAGGCCTCAGGGGCTAATCCGAGCAGGTTTACAGCGGGTTAAAGATGCGCCTTCGGCGCAACCGCTTCTTGCCAGTCGATCATGTCGGGAAAACGGCAGACCTTAGCGCGGTTGCGTCGCTGCCGCGGCTTCCGAAACGCCTGAAGCGACGCCGCTGACCACGCCGACGGGCAATTCGACTGCAAGTCCAGCCGCCGTCCCGACCGTTTTGCCGACCGCGCCGGCAAACATGCCCATCTTATCGCCGAACGAGGCACCGCGTGTGGGGATCGAATCTGTGGCGAGGCGATTGCCGATCATCTGGACGATTTCCGGCGAGGCGGCGAATTTCGCATGGTTGAGACTGTCGCTGGTCTTCACATCCGAGAGGTCGATAATCGTGATGTTAAGCGCCGACAATTTAGCCGTCATAGCCGGATCAGTTACTTGGAACGAACCGGCACGGTCCTCACTCTGCCATACGAATTTCGAAATGTTGAGCGCCTTGTCGTCATTCGACGTGAAAATCGTGACCGGCTTCGGAAATCGGCCGAAGGTCAGCAATTGGCGCCGAAACACATCGATGTCGACATCGGGCGCGGCCAGCATCACATAGCCAAGCTTGCCATTGAAAGTCGGATTGCCGCGGATCTTTGCCTGCCGCAACACTTCCATTGTCAACATGTTTCCCATGGAGTGGGCGAGAAGATCGATCTGCTGGGCACCGCTTTCGCGGGCAAGCATGATAAGTGTCTGCTCGAGATCGTCGCGCGAATAGATGGCGCTTTCGCGATCGTAGGGATAAGCGAGCAATTCGCCGCGCGACGGCCATGTGAACAGGATCGGCACGCCCTTGAATTTCGCGTCATAGATGATCTGGGCGAAACGGAAAATCGCTTCGTCGAACCGCGTATTGTAACCGTGGATGAAGATGAGAACGTCGCGATCCGACGGTTTGCGCTTGGCTAATTCGGTACGCACCTTCGCCAGAAATGCACGCTTTTCGAGATAGTCGCGCGATACGACGGCGATGGATTTGCGCGGATCGGATCCAATCTCGAGCTGCCCTGTTTGGTGATTGGGCGGCATCGAAATCGTGATATCGGCATAATTGAGGTCGCGCGCGCGGTCACCCGAGAACATTAGGCCCGGCGGCTCTGCCGCCTTTTCTCGCGTCGTGGCGACGAGGATCGGAACCGCAATCGACCCATCGGGCACGCGCCCGAGCGCTTCGAGCGCCGATTTCGGCGGACCTGATGCGCAAGCACCAAGACACAAGGCGAGCGTGACCGCTGCCGCCGAAGGTGAGAATGAGCCAAAACCGAATATCATTCCTTGTTTATTCAATGCGCCTGCACTCCGGTCAAGGAAACATCCCGCCACAAGATGGGGATTTCATGAGCCAAGGTCGCCAGTCATGGATGACTTCGCCCCCTTCGCCCCTTTATGGAGATAGGGATGAGTGCAGCCCGCGACCCCAGTTCCCTGACATCTCTCGCTGACGCCCTGATCGCGGGTGATCGCGCAGCCTTGGCGCGCGCCATCACCCTTGTCGAAAGCAAGCGCGTTGACCATAGGGCGCAGGCGCGCGACCTTTTGCAGATGATCTTGCCTCGGACAGGGCAGGCGATGCGGGTTGGCGTCACCGGCGTCCCCGGTGTCGGCAAATCCACCACTATCGACATGGTGGGGTCCAATCTCACCGAAGCCGGACATAAGGTGGCGGTTCTGGCTGTCGATCCCTCGTCGTCTCGTACGGGCGGTTCCATCCTTGGCGATAAAACGCGGATGCAACGTCTGGCAGTTGATCGCAGCGCGTTCATTCGTCCATCGCCATCATCCGGCACGCTGGGCGGCGTCGCGTCGCGCACACGCGAGACAATGCTGCTCTGCGAGGCTGCAGGGTTCGATGTGATTTTGGTTGAAACCGTCGGCATCGGCCAATCGGAAACGGCCGTCGCCGATATGACCGATTTCTTTCTGGTACTCATGTTGCCCGGCGCTGGCGATGAATTGCAAGGCATCAAGAAGGGTGTGCTTGAACTGGCCGATATGATTGCGGTTAACAAGGCCGATGGCGAGGGTGCCAATCGCGCGCGCGCCGCAGCCGCGGAGTATCGTGCGGCGCTGCACATTCTAGCTCCCGCCTCGCCCCATTGGTCGCCTCCAGTGGTGATGATTTCCGGCCTCGCCAATCAGGGGCTCAAGGAAATGTGGGAGAAGATCGTCGAGCATCGCACAAGGTTCATTGCGAGCGGCGAATTTGCGGCCCGCCGCCGCGCTCAAGATGTAAAATGGATGTGGGCGATGATTGAAGATCGCCTGATGGGCCGCTTGCGTGAGGACCGCACGTTACGCGCGCGGTTGCCGGAGATTGAACAGGCGGTGGCGGAAGGTCGGCTCGCAGCCACCGCCGCTGCCGAAGACGTATTGGCACTGGCGGGGCTTGCATGAAACTCCTTGTCACCGGCTTCGGACCTTTTCCCGGCGTACACCACAATCCAAGCGGCCAGATTGCGCTGGCGATTGGCCGTTCGGCACGGCTGAAGCGGCAGGGCGTACAGGTATCGGCGCATGAATTAATCGTCACCTATGCGGCGCTGCCTGATCTGGCGGCTTTGATCGCGAGCGAAAAGCCCGATGCCATCTTGATGTTCGGCATTGCCGCGCGCACGAAACAACCGCGCTTGGAAAAGCGCGGCGAGAACCGCACGCGCCCGCTCTCTGTTGATGCCTCCGGAACAAGGCCTAAATCGCGCAAACTCGATGACTATGCGCCGCTCATCCGGAATGTCAGAGTTCCGTTAGAACCGTTGCGCTTGGCGATTGCACGGCAAGGGTTCAAGCCGAAGCTCTCGAACAATGCCGGCGCTTATCTCTGCAATGCGGTGTTGTTCACCGCGTTGGGCGAGCGTCCGCAGACTCCAACGATTTTTGTGCATGTTCCCAAATTGTCTCGCGACGGCATTCGCCGCATGGCGAAAGCCGGTGAAGAATTGGGCGCCATGTTACTGGCGCAAGCCCGTCGCACATAACAGCGCTCAGCCGCGTCGCTGACGCGCGAGGACGCGTGTCACACCACCGCGCGTACAGTGCCGACTTCGATTTTGTTCCAATTCTTCAAATGCGGTTCGCCCAGCCCACGCAATTTCGCCTTGGTCTCATCGTCGAGCGGAAGAAACTTCGCAATTAGCGCTTCCATCACGGCCTGCGAAGCACGTGTGGCCCCATCGTCGATTTTGAGCGCGATGCCATAGCCAAGCTCAGGAAACGATGCGCAATAGACGCCTTCTGCGCCGGTCTTCATGAAAACGCGCTCGCGCAGAATGTTCATCGCATCGGTATCGAAACGTCCCGTGCCCGCCACCATGAAGGGATGGGCCGCAACGGCTTTGAAGATGCGGCGCGCCGCTTCGGCGCGTTTCGGTTCAAGCCCATACCCTGTACCGAGTTTGGCGAAGCCTTGCGCAATGCCAAGCAGAGGCGCCGCATAAGTCGGAATTGAACATCCATCGGTGCCGCAGACATCGTCACCAAGTGTGGCCCCAGTCATGGCCTCGCACACGATCTTGATCTCGCGCTGAACCGGATGGGCGCGCCCGACATAACCTTTGGGATCAAAATCGGAGGCGCACGCAAAGCAGAGAAAGCCGGAATGCTTGCCCGAGCAATTATTGTGAAGCGCTGTAGGTTCTTCATGTTTGGCCGCCAAAGCGCGTGTGGCTGCTTCGCCCATCGGCCAATGCGCGCCGCATTCGAGCGCGCTCTTGTCGAGACCCGCCTTTTTCAAAATGCCGGCAGCGGTGGCGGCATGTTCCGGTTCACCCGAATGGGAGGCCACGCACAGCGCAATTTCGGCGTCGGTGAGTTGGTACTTGTCGGCCGCACCGCTTTCGAACAAAGGAATCGCTTGGAACGCCTTCACCGCCGAACGCGGGAAGACCGGCACATCAATGTCCCCAGCTGAAGCAACGACCCCGCCCTTAGCATCGACGACAGCATAAGCACCACGATGTTTCGATTCGACGCGCGTACCGCGGCTGACTTCGACGAGGACGGGATTGGTCATTACGAATGCTCCGGAGGAGAGGAAGCTACAGACAGCGCAGCCACGACAGCGCGGAGGTGATTCATATCGTGTTTGGCGATTTTGACCAGTCTCTCCATGTCGATGGCATCATAACCATGCCGCAAAGCATTGCCGAGATCGGCAATTCCACGCCAGGGAATGTCTGGATATTGGGTCTTCAAAGCTTCGGGAATATGGCGCGAGGCTTCGCTGACGATTTCGAAGAACCGCTCCAGTGCCGCTCTCTCGATCCGATTCAGGGGATGCTTCTGTGCAGTGAGGGCGTCGATTTCATCGATGGCTTCGAGCATATGCCCGAGCCTGTCTTGCAAGGTTGGCTTCATTGAAAATCTCAATCAAATCGTCGGCAATGCGCGTTGCAAAATCAGGTTGAAAATCAGTTACAAAGACAGGCCGTACTGTGAGGCCAGTCGTATCGGTTAGCAATTCGCTGAGGCTTGCAAAAGCAAACACACCAAATCCGGCCGCATCATCGACCTCGATCAACACGTCGAGATCGCTATCGGGACGATGGTCGCCGCGTGCGCGCGACCCGAAAATCGCAAGCCGTGTTACGCCACGCGCTTTCAACTCCGGCACCAGCGCGCGGAGATCGCGGATCAGATCCTCAAGCGTGGGTGCGGTGAAGGTCATAGAGGGATTGTATCACGCTCCCTCCGCGCCGTCAGCGCCCTCTATTCGGCCGCGCTTTTCTGTACATAGCCGAGCTTCCCATTAAGCTCGTTGAGGAGGTTTTCCGCCGCTTCGGCAATGACAGTGCCGGGTGGGAAGATGGCCGAAGCGCCCGCATCGTAAAGCGCTTGGAAATCCTGCGGTGGGATCACGCCGCCCACCACGATCATGATGTCGGGCCGGCCTTCCTTCGCGAGCGCCGCTTTGAGCTCTGGCACCAGCGTGAGATGCCCGGCGGCGAGCGACGACACGCCGACAATATGCACGTCGTTCTCGACCGCTTGGCGTGCCGCTTCGTCTGGCGTCGCAAAAAGCGGCCCGATGTCCACATCGAAGCCGAGATCCGCAAAAGCGGAGGCGATGACTTTCTGGCCACGATCATGGCCATCCTGGCCCATCTTGGCGACGAGAAGGCGCGGCCGGCGCCCATCATTCTCCTCGAACGCTTCGACCATGGCTTGCACGCGATTGACCGCATCCGACATGGTGCCGACCTCCCGCTTGTAAACGCCGCTGATCGAACGGATTTCTGCGCGATGGCGACCAAACACGTTTTCAAGGGCCATCGAAATTTCGCCGACCGTCGCTTTGGCGCGCGCCGCATTGATGGCGAGAGCCAACAGATTACCATTGCTCTTCGCGCCCTCTGTGAGCGCGCTCAGAGCCGCATCGACGGCCTTGGGTTCACGTTCCGCTTTCAGGCGCGCGAGCTTTTCAAGCTGCTGCGTCCGCACTGCCGAATTGTCGACCTTGAGCACATCAATCGGCTTTTCATCCGTGGGACGATATTTGTTGACGCCTATCACAGCCTGCCGTCCGGCATCGATGCGAGCCTGCGTTTTCGCGGCCGCTTCTTCGATGCGGAGCTTGGGAATGCCGGCCTCGATGGCTTTTGCCATGCCGCCGAGTTGTTCGACTTCTTCGATATGCGCCCACGCTTTCGCCGCGAGCTCTGTTGTCAACCGCTCGACATAGAAAGAACCGCCCCACGGATCGATGATGCGCGTCGTGCCGCTCTCCTGTTGCAGGAAAAGCTGCGTGTTGCGCGCGATGCGCGCCGAGAAATCCGTCGGGAGAGCCAAGGCTTCGTCGAGCGCATTTGTGTGGAGCGATTGCGTATGGCCCTGCGTCGCCGCCATTGCCTCGATTTGTGTACGCACGACATTGTTGAACACGTCTTGTGCAGTCAGCGACCAGCCAGATGTTTGCGAATGAGTACGCAGCGGCAAGGATTTCTCGCTCTGCGGGTTGAAGCCCTTCACAAGCTTTGCCCATAGCAGACGGGCCGCGCGTAGCTTGGCAACCTCCATGAAGAAATTCATGCCAATCGCCCAGAAAAACGACAGGCGTGGCGCGAATTGGTCGACCGTCAAACCTGCTTTGATACCGGCGCGGATGTATTCGACGCCATCGGCGAGCGTATAAGCGAGCTCGAGATCTTGCGTCGCACCCGCTTCCTGCATGTGATAGCCGGAAATCGAGATCGAGTTGAATTTCGGCATATTCTGCGATGTAAAGGCGAAGATGTCCGAAATGATCCGCATCGAGGGTGTGGGCGGGTAGATATAAGTGTTCCGCACCATGAATTCTTTGAGAATGTCGTTTTGGATCGTGCCGGCAAGCTTGTCGGGCGAAACACCTTGCTCTTCTGCTGCCACGATGTAGAGCGCCAGCACCGGCAGCACCGCACCATTCATCGTCATCGACACGCTCATCTGATCGAGCGGAATGCCGGAAAATAGTGTGCGCATGTCGTAGATGGAATCAATCGCGACACCGGCCATACCGACATCGCCCCCGACACGCGGGTGATCCGAATCATAACCGCGATGCGTCGCCAGATCGAAGGCGACCGAGAGACCCTTTTGTCCAGCCGCAAGATTGCGCCGGTAAAACGCGTTAGAATCCTCAGCCGTCGAAAATCCTGCATATTGGCGAACCGTCCAAGGTTGGTTCACATACATCGTTGGATAAGGACCGCGCAGAAACGGCGCAAGGCCCGGCATTGTGTCGATATGGCTCAAGCCTGCACGATCGGCTTCCGTATAGACCGGCTTCACTGGAATTTCTTCCGGCGTCATCCACGTGTCGCCGCCTTGCGGCGCGCCGTTCGCAGCCGGTGAGAAAGTGAGGTTCGCGAAATTAGGGATCTTCGTCATGGCTCAACCTTCCACGCGAATGGCAAGTCGTGCTTGCGCGGTTTTCAGGCTCGCCAACACGTCGAGCCCCATGAATACGAATTCGTCAACACCCGCCGCTTTCAGCGATGCTTCGAGATCGCCCGGTCGCCCTGCGAGATAAATCGCTTTCGCGCCCGCCGCTTTCAACGCATGCGCGGCCTCGGCTGCTTCCGTCGCATAAAAATCGTCGGACGAACATAGGCAGGCAAGCTGCGCACCAGATTTTCTGAAGGCATCGACAAGCGCTGCAATATCAGTCTTACCATCCTTGGTGAAGCCGTCATTGCTAAGCGCCTTAATGCCGCCCGCCTCAAAGAAATTCTTCGTGAACATGGCGCGTGCTGTGAACGCAGCAATCGGCCCGAGATTCGCGAGAAAAATTTGGGCATGATTTGAGTGATCCGCTGCATCGCGGAGTTTTTCAAAGTCTGCGGCCAGCCGGACAGGTTTCAGAGGCGCGTCCTGCGTGTTGACAGCTGCTGGCTTCAACACTGCGACAGGCTGTTCAAGAATATTCGGGAATTCACTCACACCGGTAATGGCGTCTTTGCGTGAAGCAATGGCTTTGGCACGCAGATCGCGCACTTTTGCAATATCGGCTACAAAGCTGCCCGACGCGACCGCATCGTAAATGCCGCCCTGCTTTTCGATATTTTGGAACACGGACCACGCTTGCTTGATCAAGGCGTCAGTGAGCGCTTCCATACCGCCTGCACCAGCCGCGGGATCGGCGACGCGCGCGAGATTTGATTCTTCGAGCAAGATGAGTTGCGTATTGCGCGCTAAGCGGCGCGCGAAGGCATCTGGCAGGCCGAGCGCCTGCGTGAAGGGCAGAGTGGTGATTGCATCGGCGCCGCCGATTCCCGCTGCGAAAACCGCCGTCGTTTCACGCAACAGATTCACCCAAGGATCGCGCTTTGTCATCATGCGTGCCGATGTCGTTGCGCCGACAAAAGCTTGCTTCGGCGTCAAGCCGCAGGCCTGCTGCACGCTCGCCCACAATGCGCGGATCGCACGGAATTTGGCGATACCGAGAAATTGATCGGAGTCGGCGGAGAGGCGGAATTCAATGCCATCGCGCGCCTGCTCGAGTGTGAAACCCGCGGCTTCCAATGCGCGCATATAGAAAACGGCCAGCGCCAGCGCGCTTCCCAATTCCTGCGCATCCGATCCTCCGGCTTCGTGGACGATGCGGCCATCGGCCTTGATGAATGGGCCTTTGAAACCGCGCGCATGAAGATCGCGCACCGATTCCGAGACACGCCGTCCCATATCGGCCCCATCGGCCGGCTTGAAACCCGTGCCCATCCATACGCCAACAGGGTCGAGGCCGAACGCAATGTTGCAGGCGGATGGTTCGACACCGTGACGCTTGGCGGTCTCGACGAGCGCGTGAGCCGCATCGCGGCCCTTCGCGCCGACCTCAAGTGTGATGAAAACGCCAGCATCGAGATAGACGCCTTCGAGCGCTTGCGCGATAGCGTCCGCCTTGTCGTCAAGCCCGAAGCCGAAAGCCTGAGGGCTGCCTCTGAAAACGATTGTCAGGCCTGTTGCCCCATTCTCGAGATCGGTCAGAGCAAGCCGGTTGGCCTCGATCGGATCGGGATGGTCGACACGCTGCACAATGGCCCATGGCGCGCTGGGCGCGCGGCCAGACAGTGGGATCTTGGCCTCGGCCTTGGCATAGAGCGGTTCGACCCGAATGCCATCATAGGTCCGGCCGACGAGCTTTTTCTCGAAATCGGCACCTTTCAGCACTTTCTCGACGAGCTTCATCCAATCGTCGCGGTTGGCAGGCGGAAAGGGCTCGATAAAGGGAAGGGCGGTCATTTTAGGCCTCGATACCGGTCTTTTGCGGCGCGACATTGCCAGAATGGCGCCCCCCCCGCCACCCTTCGTTGGGCGAAGGTATCCTGCCCCGAAATGGCAACGAACGCGCCATTGCGCGCTCTGATTGTAGCGGTTTTTTGGAGGCCACCCTATAAGGATGTGACCCTAGGGCGGATGAGGCGACCAATGGCCGACACCAGCATTCTGATAGGCAAAAGCAACAAGCCTGAAGTGCTCGAACTGAAACTCGCCAACCGGCATGGCCTGGTGACCGGCGCAACGGGCACCGGTAAGACAGTCACCTTGCAGGTTCTGGCCGAAGGATTCTCCAATCAGGGCGTGCCGGTCTTCGCCGCCGACATCAAGGGCGACCTCTCTGGTATCGCCGCAGTAGGCGATATGAAACCGGTCTTTGTCGAACGCGCACAGGCGATGGGGATCGACCTCAAGCCGGATCGTTTTCCCGTCACATTCTGGGATTTATTCGGCAAGGATGGCCATCCGATCCGCGCGACGGTTTCCGATATGGGGCCTCTTCTGCTCGCCCGCCTGCTCGATTTGAACGATACGCAGGAAGGCGTGCTCAACATCGCTTTCCGTGTCGCCGATGAAGAAGGGCTCTTGCTGCTCGATCTTAAAGATCTGCGCGCGTTGCTGACCTTCGTGGGCGAGAATGCAGCCACACTCACGAACACCTATGGCAATGTTTCCTCGGCCAGTATTGGTGCTATTCAGCGTGCGCTTTTGGTGCTTGAAAATCAGGGCGGAGATTCCTTTTTCGGCGAGCCCATGCTCAACATCAACGATCTGATGCATGTCGATCGCGATGGGCGTGGCATGGTCAACGTGCTTGCAGCCGACAAGTTGATGAACAACCCGCGGCTTTACGCGACATTCCTCTTGTGGATGCTGGCCGAATTGTTCGAGAACATGCCGGAAGTCGGAGATCTCGAAAAACCTAAGCTCGTCTTCTTTTTCGATGAGGCGCATCTTCTCTTTAACAATGCGCCGCGGGCGCTGCTTGAATCGATCGAACAGGTTGTCCGCCTCATTCGCTCGAAGGGTGTCGGCGTTTATTTCGTCACGCAAAACCCGCTCGACATTCCCGATACGGTGTTGGCCCAGCTCGGCAACCGCGTCCAACATGCGTTGCGTGCGTTCACGCCGCGCGATCAGAAGGCAGTGCGCGCTGCGGCTGAAACTTTCCGGCAAAATCCGACGATTAAGACCGAAGAAGCGATCATGCAATTGGGCGTTGGCGAGGCTTTGATTTCGACGCTTGAAGGCAAGGGCACGCCCACCATGGTGGAGCGTGCCTTCATTCGTCCGCCGACAGCGCGCGTCGGGCCGCTGACCCCGCAAGAGCGGCAGGCCATTATCGCGCAAAGTGGTTTGCGCGGGAGGTATGATCAGGCGCTTGATCGCGAATCGGCTTTCGAATTACTTGCCAAGCGCGCCGAAGAAGCATCCACCCCGCAAGAGGAACCATCCTCGGGCGGTATCGGCGGCTGGCTTGGCGGCATTCTAGGTGGCGGATCGAACCCGGCACCGACCACCGTTCCCAAATCAGGCTCGCGCGGCAAGGCCACGACGCCGACCCGCACTACGCGGCGCGAAATCTCGATCACCGAACGCGTGATCACCAACGCTGCCTCCTCCGCAGCGCGGACCGTTGGCACGCAGATCGGCAAAGCCATTCTGCGCGGCGTGCTCGGCAGCCTCACTGGCGGCAAACGCTAACCGACGCGCAAAGGCAGGTCAGCCATTCCCTTCCGGGCGCTTGCGCCCGGGAGAGCGGCGTTTACTCTCGCGCCGTTGGTAAATCGGAGATTCCCTCATGTCTCGCCTCGATGATGTCCTCGCTCGGATCGACGCCGATCTCGACCAGTCGCTTGACCGCCTATTTGATTGGTTGCGGATCCAGTCCATCTCAACCGACAGCGCCTATGCCGGCGAATGCCGCAAGGCGGCTGATTGGCTGAAGGCCGATCTCGAGACATTGGGCTTCTCGGCCTCTGTCAGGCCTACGGCGGGACATCCGGTTGTCTATGCCAAGGCACCCGATGCCGGTGGTAAGCGCGCCCTGTTCTATGGCCATTACGATGTGCAGCCGGTCGATCCGCTCGAATTGTGGGAGACGCCGCCCTTCGAGCCGCGCATCGTCACGCTGCCCGATGGCCGCAAGGCGATTTCAGCGCGCGGCGCTTGCGACGATAAGGGGCAGGTGATGACCTTCGTCGAAGCCTGCCGCGCGTTCAAAGCAGTGACGGGCGCGCTGCCGCTCGGGATTACCTTTCTCGTCGAAGGGGCGGAAGAAGATGGCTCCAAGCATCTCCCCGAATGGGTTGAGGAAAATGCCGCCGATCTGAAGGCTGATTTCGCTCTCGTCTGTGACACGGGCATGTGGGACCAGAAGACACCGGCCATCACCACTTCGCTGCGCGGCCTCGTCTATGAAGAAATCATCGTTCGCTGCGCAGACCGTGATCTTCATTCCGGCCTCTTTGGTGGTGCAGCCCAGAACCCCATCCGTGTTTTGGGCCGCATCATCGCCGACCTGCACGACAAGGACGGCCGCATCATGGTGCCGGGCTTCTACGAAGGCGTTTCCGACACGCCCTCGCAGATCCTCGAACAGTGGAAACAGTTGAACCTCGACGATTTCCTGCCCGGTGTCGGCCTTAAACATGCCGCCGGTGAAAAAGACCGCATGTTGATCGAGCAAATCCAGTCGCGCCCGACCTGCGACGTCAACGGCATCATCGGCGGCTATACGGGCGAGGGCACAAAGACGGTGATTGCAGGCGAAGCGAGCGCCAAGATCTCGTTCCGCCTCGTCGGCGAACAGAACCCGCAAAAGATCATCGAGAATTTTCGTAATTTCGTCCGCGAGCGCATTCCAGCCGATTGCACAGTGGAGTTCGTCGGCCATAAGGGATCGCGCGCTCTGGCGCTGCCCTATGACATGAGAGAGCTGACGGCAGCCCGCGGCGCCCTTCAGGATGAATGGGGCGTTCCCCCAGTGCTGATCGGCTCAGGCGGATCGATCCCGATTGTTGGCGATTTCAAGCGGACCCTCGGCCTCGATACGCTTCTCGTTGGCTTCGGGCTCGACGATGACCGGGTCCATTCCCCCAATGAGAAGTACGATCTGGCGAGCTTCCATAGGGGCACCCGGTCTTGGGCCCGGATCCTCGACGCGCTGGCGCGTTGAGGCCACACCCTAAGGCAAACCGCCCTTTCGACCGTTTCTTAATTGGCCGGAAGGGTTTTCCCTGCTATGAGGGCGAAGAGTAACCAATTTGGGGGTCCCAATGCGCCGTCTTGCCTCGTCTCTCGTTCTGGGTGTTTCGCTGTGCCTTGCGGGCAGCCTCGCAGCCTCGGCGCAGACGTCACAGCAGCCGGCGCATCAGGGTCAGCCGGCCAAAAAGCCTGCTCCGGCCCAAAAGAAGGGTGGCTGGGAGCCGCTTGAGACTGTGCCGGACACCAGCACCCGCACGCCGGGCTATGTCGGTATCGGCCAGCAGGATTTTTCGAAGCCCTACGACAACACGGTTTCAGGTCAGGCCAATCAGGGCCTGCCGTCGCCGTTTGGTTTCGGCAACAACATCACATCGCAGCCGACGCGCTGAGCGCATCGCGCTTCGAAACGACAAAGGCCGCCTTCGGGCGGCTTTTTTATTGTCTGCATCCCCGCTCTGCATGAGCGCGGGATTGACGCGGCAGGCATGGCGTTCTCTCCTGCGTAATCCAAGGAGAACAATCATGCCGATGACCCGCCCCGCCCCGACCGATACATGGACTTATGTTGACGGCGAATGGGTCGCCGGCAATCCGGGCCTGCTGGGGCCGCGCAGCCATGCCTTTTGGCTCGGCTCCTCGGTCTTCGATGGTGGCCGTCATTTTGAAGGCGTGAGCCCCGATCTCGATCTGCATTGCCAACGTGTCAATCGCTCGGCGCTCGCACTCAACATGAAGCCGACGATGCGCGCTGAAGAGATTGTTGAACTTGCGCAAGATGGCATCGCAAAATTTCCGAAAGGTTCTGAGCTTTACATCAAGCCGATGTATTGGCCGGAATATGGGAGCCGCGGTGAGGTGGCGCCTGATCCCGATTCAACGCGCTTCTGCCTGTGCATCTACATCGCGCCCATGCCTGAGCCGGCGGGCTCATCGATCACGCTATCGCCCTTCCGCCGCCCAACCATGGAAACCATGCCGGTGAATGCGAAGGCGGGATGCCTTTATCCGAATAATGCGCGCGCCTTGCTTGAGGCGCGTTCGCGCGGCTTCGACAATTGCCTCGTCACCGACATGCTCGGCAATATTGCGGAACTGGGGACCGCCAACGTCTTCATGGTGAAAGATGGCGTGATCTATACGCCAATTGCAAATGGCACATTCCTTAATGGCATCACGCGTCAGCGCGTCATCAAGCAGGCTGAGAAAGCGAAAATGAAAGTGGTCGAGGGCGTGCTCTCGCATCGCGATTTTTGCGAGGCGGATGAAATCTTCTCAGCTGGCAATTACGGCAAGGTCCAGCCGGTGACTCGCATTGAAGATCGTGCGATGCAACCCGGCCCTCTATTCCGCAAAATGCGCGAGCTCTATTGGGAATTCGCGCATTCCTGATCAGCGCAGGCGAACGCGCAGAAACTTCACGCAGCCTGCCAGCAGGCTAAAATAGAGAAGCGCTCCGGCTATACCAAGCAGAGCGAGTCCTGCTGGGGCCTGCCAAAGGGGCGGCAGCGTTAGTGTATAACTGTTTGCGACATCGATACCGAACATCAGCAAGACTGTCAGAGGCAATGCGGCGAAAGCCATCGCAGCCATGCCACGCGCCAGATTGGAATCGAAATCCATCCAGACGCGCCGGTGCGCCAAGAGAACCAGCAAGATTAGATTGACCCATGCCCCCGTCGCGGTGGCAAAGGCGAGGCCGGGCGCGCCTTCGCTACGGAACAACAAAATCTTCAAAACAATATTCACGCCGATGCCGGAGAAAGACGCAATCAGCGGCGTGGTTGTGTCATTGCGGGAATAAAAACTCGCAACAGCCGGGCGAATGAGCACAATGGCCAAAAGGCCAACGCCATAGGCCGCGAGCACCGCGCCTGCTTCGCGCGCCGCCGCATCGGTAAACGCACCGCGCGCAAAGAGCGCCTTCATGATCTCGGTGGGGATCGTCAGAAACCCAACGAAAAAAGGCACCGACAAAGCAAGCGTCAGAAGGATTGCGCGGTTTTGCTGATGATGCGCCTCGATGAAGCGTCCAGCGGCCACATGTTGGGACATTGTGGGAAGAAGCACCGTGCCTGCCGCAAGCCCGATCATGCCGACCGGCAATTGATAGAGACGATCGGCATAATAGAGCGAAGAAACGGCACCGGTCGGCAATAGGGAAGCGATGATTGTGTCGGCGAACATGGCGATTTGCACGCCGGCCGATCCGATGATGGCAGGACCGAGCGTTTTCAGAAAGAGTTTTGTTTCGGCATCGAAGGTGATTTTTGAAGGCTTTGGAAAAATGCCATTCAACTTTGCATCGAAAGCGACGAGCAGAAATTCAAGGATGCCGGCTGCCAAAACACCAAAGGCCGCGGCATAGGCGGCATTGGGAAAGAGGTAGGCGACAGCGAGCGCCGCAATCACCGAGAGATTGAGAAGTACGGGCGCAAAGGCCGCAGCAGCGAAGCGCTTATGTGCGTTCAGAATGCCCGAAATCAAAGTGACGAGGACAATGAAGAACAGATAGGGAAAGGCAATCCGCGTCAGCGCCACCGTCAATTCGAATTTGGCCGGGTCGTTGCGGAAGCCCGGTGCAAGCAGATCGACCATGAGCGGCATGAAGATGATCGCTAAAACCGAGAATAGGCCGGTCACCAGCGCCATCAGGGTCAACACACCGCCGGCAAAGATTTGCGCGCGCGGTGTGTCACGTTTCTCGAGCGTTCCGGCATAAGTGGGCACAAAGGCATTGTTGAAGGCACCTTCGCCGAAGATAGCGCGGAAATGATTGGGCAGTCTTTGCGCAACCACGAAGGCATCCGCCATCATACTGTTGCCGAGCGTAGCGGCGATGACGATGTCACGCACAAAGCCAGTGACGCGTGACAGCGCCGTCAATCCACCGACTGAGGCGATGGCGCGAAACATCAGCTAAGCCTGCGCCGAGGCGGTTCAGAATCCGGCCCGCTTTCTTCCGCCACGATGTAGAGTGGACGGCGCTTCACCTCGGCGAAAATTCGTCCGATATAGCCGCCAATGACACCCAGCGAAATGAGCTGTACGCCGGAAAAGAACATCACCGAGATGATGAGCGAAGCATAGCCGGGGACATCGGTTCCCGATGCGATCGTGCGCACCAGAAAAAAGATGGCTGTTGCCAGCGCTGGTACCGAGATCAATATCCCGGCATGAGTCCATAATTGCAGCGGCAATGTCGAGAAGGATGTGATCCCGTCGAAGGCGAAGCGGAACAATTTGCGAAAACTGAATTTCGATTCGCCCGCTGCCCGTTCTGCAACGACGAAGGGGACGCCCTTTGCCTCGAAGCCGACCCAGGCGTAAAGCCCTTTCGAAAAGCGCGCACGCTCGCCCAATTGGCGCAAGGCCTTTACAACCTTGCGATCCATCAGACGAAAATCGCCAGCACCCTCCGGCAACGGAATTTCACCGAATGTGCGAAAAAGTTTGTAGAAGAGTTGGGTTAAATTCTTGCGCAGCTTGCTGTCGGTCTCGCGGTCCTGTCGGACGCCATAGACGACGTCGTAACCATTCTCCCATTCACGCACAAAATCGGCGATCATTTCGGGCGGATGCTGCAGATCGGCATCGATGAGAATGGCCGCTTCGCCGCGCGCATGGTCAAGCCCTGCGGCAATGGCGATCTCCTTGCCGAAATTGCGGCTGAATTTGAGGCCGCGCAGGCGCGGATCGGTCGCACTCGCTTCCATCCATCGTGCCCATGTCGCGTCCGAAGAGCCATCGTCGATCAGCACGATTTCGAAACTGCGCCCGAGCGCTTCAAGCGCTGGGATCATGCGCGCGAGGAATGGGGCGATGTTATCCGCCTCATTATACGCCGGGACAAGCACGGTCAGGACGGGGATGGGGGCGGCAGGGTTCAACGGGACGCTCCGGCGCTCTTTTTCAATGATCTAGCCGGTTGAGAACGGCTTGGCAAAAGGCGACAATGGGGCATGAGCCGCTTCACCCCAAGGCCCACGCATTTCGCGCTGGTCGCCGATGATTTTGCCCTGTCGCCCAGCGTATCGCGGGCCATTCTCGCGCTTCTCGCGGCGGATCGCCTTTCGGGGGCAGGCGCGATGACCAACCGCCCTTTTTGGAAAGAGGGTGCCCGCGATTTCGCCGCCTTCGCAGGTCGGGCAGATCTTGGGCTGCATCTCAATCTCACGGCGGGCGAGGCCCTAGGCCCCATGCCGCGCCTGGCACCGGGCGGGGAGTTACCGCCTGCGCAAACCCTATTGCAGAAAGGGCTGGATCGGCAGGCTTCAGCCGAAGTCGAGGCTGAAATCATTCGCCAACTTCAGGCCTTTATTGAAAGGGCAGGCCGTCTGCCTGATTTCATCGACGGCCATCAACATGTCCATGTACTGCCGGGCGTCAGGCGTGCGCTATTTGCTGCGCTTGAAAGGTTTTGGCCGAAAGATGTTGCCGGCCCCCGCCCTTGGTTGCGCGATCCGGCCGACACGCCGGGGCGCATTCTGGCGCGCGGCGTCGCGGCCCAGAAGGCACTGACTGTTGCCGCTTTGGCGCTGGGCTTCCGGCGATTGGCACATCGGCATGGCTTTTCAACAAATCATGGTTTCGCCGGTTTCAGCGCTTTCGATCCAACGCGTGACTACGCCGCCGATTTTTCAACCTATCTCGCCGCGCCGGGCGATGCCCATCTCGTGATGTGCCATCCCGGTTTTGTCGACGATGAATTGCGTGCTGTCGATACGGTGCTCGAGACGCGCCCGCGCGAGCATGAATTCCTTTTGTCGGCAAGGTTTACCGATCTGTGTGCGGAAGCGCGAATGGAGCGGGTCCGCCTCGCAACGCTGGTCTGAGAGACAATAGACAAAGAAAAAGCCGGTGTTGCCACCGGCTTTTTCTGTCTGCTCTTCAGCGGTGAATTACTTCGTGGCCGCTTGGTACATTTCGTCGACGTAATCCCAATTGATCAGGCTGTCGACGAAGGCCTTGAGGTAATCGGGGCGGCGATTGCGATAATCGATGTAGTAGGAATGCTCCCACACATCGCAGCCGAGGATCGGCGTCGCGCCATGCACCAGTGGGCTTTCGCCGTTCGGTGTCTTCATGGCGATAATCTTGCCGTCCTTCACCGCAAGCCAGTTCCAGCCCGAGCCGAACTGCGTCACGCCTGCATTGATGAAATCTTCCTTCATCTTGTCGAGCGAGCCGAAGGAAGCGACCAACGCTTTTTCGAGACCGCCCGGAATCTTGGTTCCGCCGCCATTGGCCTTCATCCACTTCCAGAAATGAATGTGGTTGTAATGCTGGCCGGCATTGTTGAACACGCCCGGATTCTTGCCGAACGATCCTGTCACCACGGCTTCGAGAGGCTGACCCTCCCATTCTGTGCCTTTGATGAGGTTGTTGAGATTGTTCACGTAAGCGAGGTGATGCTTGTCGTGATGATACTCAAGCGTCTCCTTCGACATGAAGGGCTGAAGCGCATCATGCGCGTAGGGGAGATCGGGGAGAGTAAACACTGGATTAGCTCCGATGGCTGGCGTCAGAGAAAGGCTTTGCACGCCCGCGGCACTTAGCGCAACGCCGCCTGCGATCAAGTGCCGGCGCGATACGATCAGCTTGTCTTGGGCCATGGCGCCCCTCCTCGAACTCATGACGTGAACCGCACAAAAGCTCGCCCGGTGGCGCAACAGGAGGCTACGCGCCGTCCCTTCGAGGGTCAAGCGGAGCGGCATCGTTGCAGGTTGGCAGCGCTGAGGTGCTTCTCTAGGGTCAACTCATTGATTCGCGAGTTAGGTTTGGCTGATGCAAATTGTCCTTTATGTGCTCTCCGCTTTTATGATGCTGACGGGTGTCTATTGGCTTGTCATGGGCTGGGACATCATCATGGTCGAGCGGGGCTGGAGCCAGTTCATCGCTGGCGCGACAGCGTTCGCGGCTGGAGCTGTCATACTGGCGCTTTCCCATATTGCGCGCGAGGTGAGGAAGCTTCGCAGCGATCTGTCCGGTCTTGTGGTCGAGGTGGACGAGCCAGCACCCGCGGCGGCCGCGCCCGCGCCGCTGAAGACAGCTTCTGCCGAGTCCAAGATCGATGCAAAGGCTGCGGCGGAAATGGCGCAGACGCCGGTTGAAGGCCATCCGCAAGATCGTATGATGGTTGGTACTTATACTTCGGGCGGCGTCACATATTTCATGTATGCCGATCATTCCATCGAGGCGGAATTGCCCGATGGCCGCCATCGTTTTTCTTCGATGGAAGAATTGCGCATCTATCTCGATACCGGCAGCGGCGGCGAAATCATTCGCAAAGGTCCACCGGAGCCGTGAGCGGTATCGGCCAGACGTGGATCCACGCGGCCCTTATTTCAACAAGGGTGCAATCGATTTGAAATCGTCGGTGCCCGCGCGCTGCAACCATTCGAAAACGACCATCTCCGCCGTCACCACGGCGAGGCCCGCTTGCATCGCGCGCTTGAGTGCAATCTCGCGGCTCTGCTCCAAGCGGCTTCCTACTGCATCGGCGACAAGCGCGACCTCATACCCCGCCGCTTTGGCGTCGAGCGCTGTTTGCAGCACGCAGACATGGGCTTCCATGCCGCAGATGACGAGTGTCTGGCGCTGCGCCTGCGCAAGATGTTGTGCAAATTCAACTTCACGCATGGCAGAAAAATGCATCTTCTCAAAGAGGGCGGCATCCTCGCCGAGAGCCGCACGCAAAGGCGCGACCGTTCCGCCAAGCCCTTTCGGGTATTGCTCGGTGACGCTGATCGGCACGCCAAGGCGGCGTGCGGCTGCAACGAGCAGGAGCGTCGCCTTCAATGCCGCCGCCTCGTTTGCGATCGCAGGTGCCAGCCGCTCCTGAATGTCGATGATGACGAGGTGGCTCGCAGCTTTGTTGAGAAGCGTCATGTCATGTCACTCGCGCGCGCGGCTTCTTTGAAGCGGCCCTCAATGGTAGCCACCGCGAAGGCGAAGCATAGCGCGGTTTCCTTCAGCCGGTCGAAGCGGCCCGATGCGCCGCCATGCCCCGCATCCATTTCAGTTTTCAGCACGAAAGGCCCACCGCTCGCATGGGCGCGCAAACGCGCAATCCATTTCGCCGGCTCCCAATAAGTGACTCGGGGATCGGTCAGCCCGCCAATCGACAGAATGGCGGGGTAACGCCGCGCCGCGATATTGTCGTAAGGCGAATAGGCGGCAATGCGTTGATAAGCTTCAGCACTCTCGATCGGATTACCCCATTCCGGCCATTCTGGTGGCGTCAACGGCAGCGTATCGTCGAGCATCGTGTTGAGCACGTCGACGAAGGGGACTTCGGCCAGAATACCGGCAAAGAGATCGGGCGCCATATTGGTAACAGCGCCCATGAGCATACCGCCTGCGCTGCGGCCCTCCGCCACGATACGGCCTTGCGCCGTATAGCCTGCGGCGATCAGCGCGTGCCCCGCCGCGATGAAATCGTGAAACGAATTGGGCTTTTTCTCGCGTTTGCCGTCGACATACCAGTTCCAGCCCTTTTCCGTTCCGCCGCGAATATGGGCCAACGCAAACACGAAACCGCGGTCCACCAGCGAAAGACGTCTCTGATCGAAACTTGCCGACAGAGAATGACCATAGGAGCCATAACCATACAGCAGGCAGGGCGCGCTGCCATCCAATGCAAGATCGCGCCTGTGAATGAGTGAGACCGGAACGCGGGTCCCGTCATGGCTGATCGCTTCGATCCGCCGTGTGACATAGAGCGCCGGATCATGTCCGCTTGGAATCTCCGTGCGCTTCAGCAAGGCGCGCGTACGAGTATTCATGTCATAAGCGTAGGTTTCATGCGGTGTCGTCATCGATGAATAGATAAAGACGAGACGGTCCGTGTCGAACTCGAAACCTTTGTCGAAGTAAAGACCATAGGCTTCTTCTTGGAATGCGATCGCATGTTCCTCGCCGCTGTCCAAAGCGCGTATGACAATGCGTGACAAGGCATTTTCACGTTCGAGCCGCACGAGATGGCGCGCATAAACACCTTGCTCCAGCACCATGGTTCCCGGTCGCGAGGGAATGAGATCCCGCCAATGAGTACGCGCGAGATTGGAAAGTGGTGCCGTGACGATCTTGAAATCGATGGCACCATCCGCATTTGTCACAATAAACAGCCGGTCGCCGTGATGTTCAACTTCGTATCGGATGCCGCTTTCACGCGCCGCGATCAGGCGCGGCGTTGTGGAGGAATCGCCTAGATCGACGAGATAAACTTCCGTCGTTTCGTGATCACTGACCGAGATCAGGCCAAAATCGCCCGATTGCGTTTTGTCGAGCGCAATAAACCAGCCATCATCGGCTTCTTCATAGACCACACTGTCTTCGCTTTGCGGCGTACCGAGTTTGTGCCGTTTGACGCGCTTGGGGCGATGCTCCTCGTCCATCTCGACATAGAGAAGATACTGCTGGTCCTTAAACCAGACGCTGTCGCCGGTTGTGTCAATGAGTTGATCTTCGCGATCTATGAGGCTCTCCATATCGCGAATGCGAATTGTGTAGAATTCCGAGCCCTTGTCATCGACGCTCCACGCGATCAGCCTTTGATCCGATGAGACAGACCAATCGCCGAAATCGTAAAAGGCGTGTCCCTCTGCCAGCGTATCGCCATCGATGATGATGCGATCAGCGCTGCCATCGCGTGCGCTACGCGCGAGATTGGGATGCTGGCCACCGTCGCGCCATACGATCCGATAAGCATAAGGCCCCAGTGCGCGCGGCACTTGGGAATCGTTTTCCTTAATGCGGCCCCGCATCTCGGCGTTGATCGTTTCTACCAAAGGCGCGAGCGGATCGAGGAGATGCGCAGCGTAAGCATTCTCGCCCTCAAGATAGGCGCGAATGGCGGGATCAAGCTTCGCCGGTTCACGCAACACCTCGCGCCAATCGGGATCTTTCAGCCAGGCATAATCATCCTGCAGCGTTAGCCCATGATAGGTGCGCGTAGTCGGGCGGCGTTCGGCACGCGGCGGGTCGAAATGTGTCATGCTGTTTGTCCGGAACCGGCGGTTTCAGGTGCCGGGCTTCGGTTCGAATGTCATGGCGTGACCGTTGATGCAATAACGCAAGCCCGTCGGCCGCGGTCCGTCGGGGAAGACATGGCCGAGATGACCGCCGCAATGGCCGCAGCGCACCTCGATGCGACGCATCCCGAAGGAACGGTCTTCGTGTTCGCTGATCGCACCCTCTTTGACCGGGGCAAAGAAACTCGGCCAGCCGCAACCGGCATCAAACTTTGTATCCGATTGGAATAAGGCGTCGCCGCACCCTGCACAGCGATAAACCCCGGTGGCTCGGCTGTCCCAGTCCCAATAGGGGCCAGTAAATGGGCGTTCGGTGCCGTGCTCGCGGAGGACATGGAACTGTTCGGGCGTGAGGCGTTGCCGCCATTCAGCCTCATTGGCGGGGAGGGGGCGGTCCTGGCTCATGGCGGTCTCCGGTGCGGCGGATGGGTGTTTCAAGTGGAAAATATGGTATCGGTTGCTCAAATCGGCAAGAATAGGGTGTTATTGCAATATTACTGATACAAAAGACAGCAAAGCGATGATGATTGATGTAGTCGGCAACGTTGTTTTCAGTAAAAATTCAGCACTCAATCGTTTGGTGATTGCAAAAAATGATGAATCATCATAGATTCAGAGGACGGTTTTCACAGTATTAAGAGAGTTCTCTGGCGAGCCACTTCGGCGCGGTCGGTGTTGCTTTTACTGTGTTCGAAATGACAAGGCCGGGATTTGCCGGTTCCGTAGAAGGCGAAAGACAATGAACGACATAACAGCTCCCGCCAGCACGATTGAACTGATGGCCGATATTGTTTCGGCCTATGTGAGCAACAATACTGTTTCTCCCGGTGAATTGACGCAGTTGATCAGTGATGTCCACAGCGCGCTCCTGCGGGTGGCCGGCACGCCGGGCGAAGGTGCGAGCGAGGCTCCAAAGCCGGCGATTGCAGTCAAGAAATCCGTGACGCCGGAGTTCATCGTTTGTCTTGAGGACGGAAAAAAGTTCAAATCGCTGAAGCGGCATTTGCGCACGCAATATAACATGTCGCCGGAGGACTATCGTGAAAAATGGGGTTTGCCCCCTGACTATCCGATGGTGGCACCAAACTATGCGCAGGCCCGCTCGCAACTCGCCAAGAAAATGGGCCTCGGCCAGCAGCGCCGCAAGCGACGTTGAGCGGCGCAACTGTCGAACGCCTGATGAACGGACGCTAAACCCGGCTATTGTGCCGGGTTTTTTGTTGTGGCCCGTCACATCGGACGGGGTGAAAGCCGTCCTGTTATAGGAAGATTATCTTGACTCCAAAGATGGCTGACGGCAGGTTTGCATCAAAGGAGAAAAGTCCTATGAACAGAACCCCATCCCATCCTGTTGCCGCCCCGCATTCGTCCCGTCCCGTCATAGCGCCGCTGCCCGAAGAACGCCGCGCACTCGAGATGCTTTCGCCACGCTCTGCATGGTGCCGTCGTGTTGGTGCAACATGGATTGTCGTTGCACGCAAGAAAGGCGTCTCGCTACGTGTCGGTTCAGTACCGGGGATCGTGATTGATGTCTTGCGCCAGCGGCGATGGATTGCGCCGCAAGATGCAGGCGATGCACTCTTCATTACAGATACGGGCCGCAAGGCGCTTGCCATCAAGTCTTCCGGTGGCGGAGGCAGTGCGCCCCATCGCATGCTTGAAGCGATAACTTTGGACGATGGTGAGACCTGCCTTTTCAATCGCGATGAAAGTCCATTATCGCGTTTGGCGCGCGTGAAGAAACATGATGGTTCGCCGCTGGTTGATGCGGCGTCTGTTGCAGCCGGCGAGCGCCTCGCTGCAGACATCATGCGCGCTGGAATGATGCCCGGAATCACGATGCGTTGGGATGCGACCGGATCCTCAGGCGATCATCGGGCTAGCCCAACCGACCTCATGATCGCAGCGCGCCAGCGTGTCGAAGCCGCGCTCGACAGTGCCGGCCACGACCTCGCGGGATTGCTGCTCGATGTGCTAGCGTTTTCAAAGGGTGTAGAGGACATTGAACGCGAACGGCGCTGGCCGCAACGTTCTGCCAAAATCATCATTGCGCTGGCGCTGTCACGTCTTGCTGCGCATTACGGCTTCGCGACAACGGCGCGCGGTGCGGACCATGTCCGTAGCACAGCGTGGCAAGCCGATGGTGCTAAGCCGGTGATTTGGTAGAGCGACGATAAGGGCGAGCGGCGCTCAGCCCATCGCTGCTGCGGCATCGCGCCGAATGCGATCGACCATCGAGCGCACGCCATTCGAGCGTTGCGGTGTCAGATGTTCTGCTAAACCCAATTCGCGAAACACGGCGAGCGCATCTGTATCGAGAATGGCCTGCGGCGTCTTGCCGGAATAAAGCGCAAGAATAAGCGCGACGAGTCCCTTGACGATATGGGCGTCGCTATCGCCGCGGAACTGGAGCACGGCCCCGTCAGGAATGGTCTCGACCCAAACCTGACTGGCGCAACCGCGCACCTTGTTCTCTTCCGTGCGTGCGGTCTCGGGCAGCGGATCGAGCGCCTTACCGAGATCGATCACATAGCGGTAGCGGTCTTCCCAACTGTCGAGCAGGTCGAAGGTTTCGCGGATATCGTCAAGAGATGGCAACATGGCCGTTCTTATGCCGGTCGCAGCGTTGCGCGGCAATCGCTTATTGTGCGTGGGCCGGTTTGAGCCCGCGGGCCAGAGCCTCCTGCCCCTTCTGGGTAAGGGCGGCACATTCGGCAGGCTGTTCCCGGCACCATGCCATAGCCTCGCTCACGGCCTTCTCCCCCATCGGACGGGCAAGATCGGCCAAGCTTGCTTCGCCGCCGACGGGCGACAGCCAGTAGATGACCGCAATGACGAAGAGGGCGCGCACGATAAAGGACATGGCGGGAAGTATAGCGGTCCACGCGCTTGGTGGCCGATCCATACATCGGGCTTTCGTTTAGTTGGTTAATTTAGTCTCACCACAAAGCCAACAATTTCAGATATTACAATAGCTTAAGCGACAATCTCTAGGACAGAGGAGACAGTACGATTCAGCTTCGTTTAAGGCCTCGCCGCCATAATTGACACCGAAATCAGTATGCGTCCCGTGAGGCGCAGAGGGTAAAGCGTTGCGCAGAACGGTAAAGACGATGGCGGGGAATGGGTATGGGGCCGAGCGTTACTTTGTATTGTCCCGCCTTGTACTGGCGGCCGCCGCTTTGGCCGCCGTTCCGGTTCTCCTGATTGCTGACCTAAGCCTTGTTCCTCAGCAAGGCTTGATCCTCGCCGCCTTTGGCTGCCAGATCATCCCTGCACTTTTGGTTCAAAATGGATGGAAGATATCTGACGGACAAAGCCTCTCCGTAGCGATCCTGATGGTGGCATCGCTGCTGATCGCGGTTTTCTTCACGCCCGGCTTTGCCCTTGTTCCACTTTTGGCGATGCCTTTCATCGTGCTGGAGGTGCTTTGGCTTCACGCGACACCTAAATCTGCTTCCCTCTCCCATGCTGTGCCGCGTGAGCAGGCCGTGCTGGCCGCGATGGATGCTCTGGTGCTTGAGCATGATGGCGATGGCGAGGTCACAAGCACCAACGGAACCGGGGAGACAATGCTTGGCGTTCACACGGACGCCCTGATTGGCCGTACTTTTTTCGAGCGTGTTCATGTCGGCGACAGGCCAGCCTATCTGCGCCATTGCGACGAGGCCGCGCGCGGCCATCAACCCGAATCGCTGGATCTGCGGATCCGCTACGGTGCAGACCACGCTGCCCCCCTCTACCAGACATTCACACTGGTTGCCCGTCCGTTGGTTCCGAATGAGGACCGTGGTCCCTTCATCGCCATTCTTCGTCGCGCCGATCAGGCAACAGCGGTGACGCAGGATGAGGACAATGTGCAAGATCGTATTCTTGCTGTGATGACCCATGAACTGCGCACGCCGCTTAATGCGATTATCGGTTTTGCCGATCTGCTCGCCAGCGATTTGCGCGTTCTGCAAGATGACGAACGCCGCCGCGATTATGCTCGTATCATCCGCTTGTCGGGTGAGCATCTGCTCGATGTCGTCAACACCGTGCTCGATGCGTCGAAATTACAGGCCGGTGCCTTGCAGCCGGAACCAGAACCGTTCGATTTTGCGCCTCTGCTCGACGAGACCATCGCCATCATGCAGCTCAAGGCTGAGAAGAGCGGCGTAAAACTTGTGTCGTCGATGGCAGGACCGATTCAACTGATCGCCGACAAGCGCGCGCTGCGCCAGATTCTGCTGAACCTGTTGTCCAATGCCATCAAATTTTCACCCCAAGGCGGTGATGTCACCGTGAAAACGCGCTGTGAGGGAACTGATTTCATTCTCTCAGTTGATGATTGCGGTGTCGGCATTGCCGCGCGTGACCTAGCGCGCATCGGCGAACCCTTCTTTCAAGCGCATAGTGGCACCGCACGTGCGTTCGAAGGAACAGGTCTCGGCCTCTCCGTTGTACGCGGCCTTGTCGCGTTGCATGGCGGCACGATGACGATTGACAGCGAACAGGGTAAGGGTACCTGCGTTACCATTCGTATGAACCGCGATATGCGCCGCGTGCTTGCGAATGTCGGCTCTTGCTCTAGCGATAGGCAAGGCGATAAGATTAATGCGATGAACGTGTCTGGAGTGAAGAAAATTGCGTGAGGCGACGGCCCGCTACGAGCCTGATTACACACTCTCGGAAGAGATTGTGGAAGCAAAGCCGCGCCGCCATCGTAAGACGGTGTCGCCTGCGGCTGCACGCGCGGCTGAGAACCGAGCCCGTCTGATGGGGGCGCTCCGTTATACAATCGATCATCCAGTGAAAGTGCTTGGCACCGCCTGCGTCGCCGTCGCGGCCATCAGCTTTACAGTGAATGCCCTCTTCTTTCAGCAAGGCAGGCATCCTGCCCCCTTGTTCGCGCCCAAAGCGGACAACATTATTGCCGCATCCGCACCATCTGCCGGTGCAGTTGCGCCTGCGACACAAATTGTGGCGCTGCCGCCGGAACGTCCCGCCGATCTGAACGCGAAAAAAGATACGGCCCCGCAAGCCGCGATTGCGCCGCAAGGCCGCGACGCCATTGGCGATCTGCTGCGTGGCGGTGGTGTGTCGACGGCTGTACCTGATCCGAAGCAAGAACAGGTTCGCTCGGTCGCTGCGGTCCAGCGTGCCCTTAATCGGCTGGGCTATGGCCCCATGAAAGCCGACGGTATCTTCGGTTCGGGTACCAAGCTTGCGCTTGAGCGCTTCGAACGTGACCGTAAATTGCCGGTGACTGGCGAAATGTCTCCACGCGTCATGAAAGAACTGGCCGCTGCCAGCGGCATCGCGTTCAATTGAATGCGGCTGCGTTCCGATATCTGGGTTTCCGCCTTTTTGCGGCGCGCTGAAATTGAGGGTGCCTTCGCCGTTTTGCGCAAACGCGGCGCCGCAGAGGCGGGTGCCATTTTCATTCGCCTCGATCGCCTCGATGGAACTGTTGCTCTCTATGGTCCAGCACCGCAAAGCGAGATGGGGACTGATGACCCCATGCGCCTTTTCCGCCGGATGCATGAAGCGGACTGGAGCGATGCGCTCACCGTAGAAGACAGGTTGATGCGTGAGATGAAATTCGATCCCGATCTGTGGATTGTTGACCTTGAAGATCGTCAAGGCCGTCATTTTCTCGACGATGCGCTGATTGGCTGATCAGCGCCCTCCAATCCTTCTCAGTAATGCTAAGGCGATTCCGGGTAAAACACCTGTGGCAATGTCCGAGAGCGCCGAAAGTCGACCTGCTTGTCGCGCCGGTTGTGTCGGCCAATGCGCCAAGATCGATAAAATGTCGAATCCGCGCAGCTCCGTGGCCGCACATAGCAACGCCAAAGGTTCGCCCGAACTATCGCTGCACAAAACTTCAACATAAGCGGGGTCAAGCCCCAGAAACTCGGCAAGCGGCCCGTAACGGCCACGGCTCGCTTCCTCGAACGCCGCCATCCGAAGCTCCATCGTCCGGTCGGCTTCGGCTGGGCGAAGTGCGGGGGCAAGGAGAGGGGCGCATTCGGCTATCAGTTTAGTGCGTGCAAGAATATCGCCGCGCATGAAAAGCGGCAGCCGTTCAAGCGGCTGAATATCGCGCCGCCGCAATAGTGCGGCCGCAATCGTTCCATCGAAACGTGCACGCAATAGCAATGTACGGCGGATTTCGCGCGGTAACAGCAAAGCATGATTGTCGGCTAGCGCGGTATCGACGAGGCTTTCGTCGCGATCGATCAACACGGCAAGAAGTGTGTGGGGCAATGTCGTACGAAGTGCCAAAGCGGCAGCGATCTGCATATGGCCGCGGCGCGCAACGGCCAGCAGATAGGTTTCGTCGAGAAAAACGGCTTCGGCATGAAGCGTCAACGCTGCATCGGGTGAACGCTCCATGAGCGCAAAGGCGATGGCAGGATCGACGTCAGGGCAGGGGCAAAGCTCGGTCGCGACATCGAAGGCCGTCGCAGCATCGGTAGCAGGCAAGGCTGCCAGAATATCAAGCGTGAAACGTTCTCTTTGCGCCTCTGATCGCCGTGGCTGGCTGACATAAAGCTTCACCATGATGCGCAATTGACGTGCAACTTCGTTGGCGGGCCGTACAAGTGGCAGATCGACTGATGTGTCGTCGGAGGACAAGGCAAAAGGCAGCATGGCGGCCATCGCGGTACGAATTACAACTTTGGCAACCCTAAGCTTGCAATCGTTCAATTTGTGTTAACCATAGTGGGTTCATCTGGGGCATCGCAATGACTATACGGAAGCTTCATGGGTGAGATTGTTTGCCTTCCCGACCGCATCGCGCGACCCTTAAGACGGGCCGAAATCAATCAGCCCGGTGCCAGTGCACAGATTCTCATGTTCACTGGCATTCGCTACGAACGGATGGGCGACCCGCAAGTGAGGCCCGATCCCAAAAAGCCGCGCGGCCGCCGCCGCGCCTGACTGGCAAAGCAGCTCGCGACGGCCTAAAGTGCAGTCCTTGCCCGGCGAGCGCTCAATGACAGAAACACCTGCCGCGCCGTTCTGGCGCCTCAAATCTCTTGGCGAACTCAACGATGCCGAGTGGGAAAGTCTGTGTGATGGCTGTGGCCGTTGTTGCCTCGTCAAGCTTGAGGACGCAGACGATGGCCGTATCCTGCCGACCAATGTTGCCTGCCGCCTCTTCGACGGCGACCGCTGTACCTGTCGCGATTATCCCAATCGCACTGCGCGCGTTCCCGATTGTCTCCAATTGACGCCAGAACTTGTCGCCTCACTCCGCTGGTTACCGCCAAGTTGTGCCTACCGCCTCGTGCATCAGGGTGAAGACCTGCCCGAATGGCATCATCTGAAAACCGGCAGCCGCGACAGCGTCCATGAAGCCGGCGCTTCGGTGCGTGGCCGCATCAGCGCCTGGGAAGACGAGGTCGCAGAGATAGACTGGCCGGAGCACATCGTCCGCTGGCCGTTGCAATGGCCCCGCCAGCGGCGCGTGAAGAAACAGGCGTGATGTGGGAGAAGACAAAAAGCGGGAAGATCTGGAAGTCGTGAGCCATTGATCGTTGACTGCCGCCTGTCTTCAGAACTTTTTTGCCTAAGCCAACATTCCAATCGTCATCTATTCCATTTTTTAAGTGTGGTGTTGATAAAGCTGCGTTGCGGCTGAACGAGAAGCCCTTGCGTTAACGCACCGCAGCGCTGCTTGCCCGGGCCTTCGGCATAAATTGTTACGGCCACAAGTGACCCGTCAGCGTTAAAAATAGGGCCGCCGGAATCGCCTGTGCAAGCTCCAGCACCAGAAGCCTTTGTTCCCGTGGCAGGATCAGTGAGCCAGACGAGAATGGAACTTGGTCCGTAGGGTTCAATGACGCCGAGTGTGGCGATACGAAAAACGCCGCTACTCGCAGGGTCATTCTCGTTGCCTAGCCCGTAACCTCCAACGGTGAGCCTTTCGCCTGCGCGCGGTATGGCATCAGATAAACTTACGCGATCAAATAGTGACGGCAATGGCGATTGTAATTTTACGAGTGCAAGATCAATCGATCGCTTGCGCGCTTGTGCAGCATCCTTTTTGTAGCCTGGATGGATTGCGATGGCTGCCGGTGCTTCAAGCACGGGTGTTCCATCAGTGCTCCGCCAATGGATGCGGTAATCAGAACTTCCCGTCACGCAATGCGCCGCGGTAAGAAGTACGTCCTGCTTCAGCACGATGGCACTACAGAACGATCCCTTCGAGCCTAGGATCATGACAGTGTGAGGCTGTAGGTTTCGGTCCGCAGTGCTTTTCACCATGGCGGCCGCAGGTGCTAACAGCGGGCATATCCAAACCGAAACCCAAGCCCAAACCCAAACCCAAACAAATAAAAGGCGCATCGCGATATCTCCGCATCTTGTTTAGCGAAGATCTATTACGCTGGAAAGAGAGCCGTTCCGTTGATTGATTGCACGGGGCTAGAAGGCTCGGGATGCAATCTCATTCCGCTCTCCTGATTGTTGGGAGATCAGGTAGAGATGGGCCCGCCCGCGCAATAGAACGCGGTCGTTTCAAATGACGCTTCACGCAGCCGCGCGTAGCATTGATGAAATTTCATCTTTCAGCTTAAGGCGCTCTTTTTTGAGCTTCTCAAGGACCTCATCGCTTGTTGGCTCCACATCTGTCTCAACACGGTGGATTTCACGATTGAGGTGTTCATAGCGGTCGGCCAGACGGGCAAAATGGGCGTCACCAATTTTTAGTTTGGAAATGGCAGCTGCAGCCTGTGGGAATTCTTCATGCAAGCCGTGGGGGACGTGGGTCATAGCTAAGGCTCCTTATGAGGCATAACGGTACCGTTCTGTTTAGGAAGTGCCGCTCCGGGTTGCGTTGAGCCAAATCAAGAGGTTTCACCTTACCACCGGCGCCCATGGCTCTTGCCGTAGGATTGTCCACGCTCCCCGGTTAAAACAACAAAAACGCATTTATTTCTAGATACTTATTATAGGTTTAGCTTTGTTCTGCCAAAATGCGGCTCGAGGCTTTCAAAATAAGAAAATTTACCTAAAATATATCTAAATTTATCAAAAAAGCCTTGTCGACGGGGGGCTCAATCAAAATGGCTTATCGCGATGCATGACGCTCGCCTAACCGATCTATTCGAATGTCTTAGGATCTAGACCGGTATTCGGGCCAGTCCTTTGTAAGTCAGACAGAAGGCGAAGCGCCTTTTTACGGCGCGATAAAGCGCGCCGCTCGTAACGATCAAGGCGCTGCAAAAGAGATGCGATTAGCTTACATTTCTCTGGCAAAGGAGGATTACTTTCCACGAAACGCTCGCGAGAATTTTCTATAACAAAATCTGCTTCTTCATCATCATCTTCAATGTGCTTTGCAGCAGACAAAAGTTTTCTGAAATCCTTTTGGGTTGGGATAATTAATTGAATAATTGATCGGCTTAGCGCTTGGCTTCTAAGTGATCTAATCCGCTCTACGTCGAGGTGAGCTTCAGAAAAAGAGCAGGCAGCATACCAGGCGGTAGGGTCGTTTTTTGAGAGATTGATTGATTCCAAAATGATATGAGCTAGTCGCTCTATGGCTGCTCTCGAATTTGGAAGGAGGCCAATAGGGATGGAGAGCCCGTGTGTGAGGGCGTTTCGTGAAACCCTTAATTTTCCAGCCTCCGTCTTTGGTCCAGAGCTCTTTCGTGCATTGGTGCGCCTCGCTTGTTTGGCACGTTTGGCACGTTCGTTAAGCCTCATGATTGCTCCGAAGATGAAGTAGCAGGGCCATTGCCCAATCCTTGATCAGATTTTGCTACCGAAGATGGCCGAGATGAGCTTCTTGCCAGAGAATTCATATTATTCTCAGCCTCTACAACGGAATAAGAACCATCAGCATTCTTGACTGCCTCTTAAAGCCGTCACGGTAGCGATCAATTTCCCTAAAAAATGCGAAGCGACGGCTTTCGAGTACTGAAATCATACTTTCAATCTTTTGGATCTGATCAAGGCGGAGCTCAATTGCCTTTAACTGAATGGCCTCCTGCTTCAGGCCCCGTTTTTTCAGGATTTCATTGACTTGGGATGTCGCCTCTGGTGCTCCACGCGTCCATGCGCCTGATAGTTGATCTGCGCGAATGCGGTCTAATGCAGGGGCAACAAGATTGCTCACTGCTTGAGGGTAAGCTGTCTTAACCAAGGCAATCTTGCTTCTTTGGAGGCGATTGATATCAAAGGTCAGGATCGCAGCGTCACGGATATAAATATACTCGATCGCATCAGACGGGATGACGCTCAAAAGCAATTGATTGAAGAGTGCTTCGAAATCTTCAGGCTTCTCGTTAGAGAGAAGCGCGGGGCTGGCGAGGCAGGTTTCCAAGTCGCTGAAGCGTTTTCTGATTTGATGATGTGAAGGCGAACGTAAGATGAGTTCTTCTTCACCCCGCAACGACAATTGTTCATTGTTCGTCGGATTTTTTCCTTTAGCCATCGAATGCGCTCCTGAAAAAAGGGCGTTGGTCTGATGGCTATTGAAATTACTACATTTGCCGGTTTGCTACGAACATGATTCTTGAAAAGACAAATTGTAAGCCAAAAAACAGGGAAAAGGCCTGTGGATAACTTCTCGATAAGCCGCAGAAATCGACAATTAAAGGGGCCTTGAAACACGAATCTCACCCATCAACGATCGTCTTTTTTTGACGACAGCAATCGCTCCGATTCGCCGTCAGCTAATGATCACTATTTAAGTTGCACGCCAGGATTGTGATCAGGCGATCCGGTGAATTCAACGCCGGCCTCTTCAAACGCACGCTTGAGGTCATTTAAGGTTCGCCCCTGAGCCGTTGGAGAAACGCCCGCCTCTTTTTCAAGCCGCTGGATTGTCGGCAAGCTTAACCCGGATCGTTCGGCAGCCTCTCTCGCAGACCAGCCAAGCAATCCTCGGGCAGCACGGATCTGTGGGCCTATAATCAAAATACTTGACCTAAATTACATCTCAAGATATAAATTAAATCATGAGATGGAGATGACAGAATGAATCTTAATTCAGGATCGCAGTACTGGCACCTAACCCTTCAAGGCAAATCTTTGCCTATCCACGAAAATGATCCTCAGGAGGGGTGGTACCGGACGCTGCCGCGGAAGGGGTATCGGTCTTTGGCGGTTATGATCTGGCGGGATGAGGGCTCGGGTGAGCTTCTGGCGCTTCGGGATGGGCAGGGGGTTGATCCTTATGAGGTCTGGACTTGGGTGTGCATGAACCCGGTCTCAGTAGAGGCCTATGAGGCTGTGGTTGAGAAGGGCGCGGCATGGCCCGACGAGATTGGGCTTGGCCGAGATCTTGGCCGAGACAAAGCGATTGGTCGTCGTTCAGTGGAATGGCGCGGCGAGCAGCGGAGACGTGGGTCTGAAGGGGTGAGGCCTGTCACACTGACAGCCCCAGCTCTTGGGAACACAGCCACGATGGCAGTCGCAGTGCGCGGGAAAGTGGATAGTCAGAGACCCACTACCACAAAGGCAGTCGACTCTCATTTGGCTGCCACAATGGCAGTTGATCAGGGTTTGGGGACTGCCAGAAAGGCAGGCGCTGATGTCAATGCGCGCGTGAGCAGCGCCTCATCTCAGAGCCTGATCGGCCATAATAGCAGTCGATCATTCCAGAAGAGTGATCCGACTATCCTGGCAGTGCTCGATGATCAGCAGGCTGGCGAGCCGGCTGAAGCATTAGCCGATGAGATTGCATTGTTGTGGAATGAGGTCTCGGCTTGGCTGGAGCAGACTGGAATAATTGCCGATCAGGTCACGGCGGATCGCTGCGCCAATTATGCGGATGCCTTGAGTGATCTTGAGAAGAAGGCTGCAGCCTTCAGGACGGCTGAGAAGAAGCCCGTGTTGGATCAAGGCCGCGCGATCGATGCCAGATGGAAGCCGATTGTGACGGCGGCTGATGAGGCCAAGCGGGTCTGCAAGAAAGCAATTGAGCCGTTCTTGATTGCTGAGACAGAGCGTCTTGAACGGGAGTTCATGGAACAGCTAAAAGCCGAGAATGGTGACGTCTCTCTTTTGGGATTGGCTTCACTGACAGCGAAGGCGGGCACCTTTGGAAGGACGCTCTCGTTAAGGCGGGTCAGGAAGGTTGTGGTGTCGGATCGCACAGCCCTCATCAACCACTACCATCGCGATCCGCGCTTTCTGAATGATGAGAGTGTGCAGAAGCTTTTGGTCAAATTGGCTGATCATGATCTGCAAGCGGGTTTATCTTTACCGGGTGCGACCAGCATTGAGGAGAAGGTTGCAGCTTAGCGAGATCAGATCAGAGATTAGAACATTGATTGGGCTTTGAAGATCTCGCCTGATCGTCAGAGGCTCTCACACTGGCAAGAGCATTCGCTAGCTTGACCCTTTGAGGGGCTATCCAGGCCAGCATTCGCATTTTGAACCATCGCGACACGCCACGCTGGCACCATGCGGCGTGAATGAGATCGCTTGTCCGGATTTTGAACGAGAAGGAGAGACAATCATGGTCGGCCAATACAATCAACAGCACACAGCTTCGTTCTGGCATGAGGAGGAGGCGCGATCTGCCTCAGGTCCCTTCGGCTCTCCTGATCCTTATGGATCGCCATCCTCTTCACGTGATCATGGGCGCGATCACGGGCTTGAACCTGAGGCCGATGGCCTGCGCTCCCCTGCAAGACCGCGCCGGCGTGATCTGATGGCAGGCTCTCGGCCTAGACCCATCGTTCCAAAATCCCTCTCTGAGGCCTACCGGATTGCTCAAGCAGTCTGTGCCGCCAAGATGGCGCCCAAGGGTCTGGAGACGCCTGAGGCCTGCATGATTGCGATCATGCATGGATTGGAAGTAGGCCTGTCTCCTCTCTCTGCTCTGCAAAGGATTGCCGTCATCAATGGACGTCCCACTCTGTGGGGGGATGGAGCACTTGCTCTCGTTAAAGCCTCAGGCCTGTGTGAAGCGATCGAGGAATGGATTGAGGGCGATGATGATAATCCCTCCTCCTGGATGGCGATCTGTAATCTGATCCGCAAACATGATCCTGTGCCTGTTGAACGGCGGTTCTCAAGCGCTGACGCCAAACGCGCCAAGCTCTGGGGCAAGTCAGGACCTTGGTCAGACTATCCCAAGCGCATGCTGCAAATGAGAGCGCGCGCCTTTGCCCTCAGAGACGCGTTCCCCGATGTCTTGGGAGGTCTCTATCTCACGGAAGAGTTTTTGGGCGAGGCGGAAAGCTCAGAGCAGGCTCCAGCATCGGATCCCTCATCTTCGCCATCGTCAGTCACATCTTGGCCGGCGTCAGTGGCGGCAGCATCATCGACGGCATCGGCACCCTTGTCGGCTACGTCATCGGGCACGTCCGGGCAGATATCATCCTCAACATCAAGGGTGACATCAGGGGCGGCGGTGAGAACTGATCAGACCGATCAGGTTCAGCCCGGTCTCACGGCGCATGAAGTTGGCCAGAAAAACGTTCAGCATCCAGCGACATTCAAAGACAATGCCGGCATCAATGCTGACCCGCGATCCGCACATCAGCCTCAAGAGCATCGCGAAGATCGCAGGGATCACGAGGCCGACCAGCCGCACCAACCTGACACAAGCGAGCAAACCTATGCCCGCCTGCTGCCCCTCGCCAATCTGCGGCGTACCCGCTCAATGTCGCGCGAAGTCCGTGCGCTCCGCTTCCGAAACCAATGGTCGATCAGACAGCCCAAAGGTCCAAGGCCTCAGCCAAACGCCGCGTTCGGGGATCCTCAGAATGACCCAACTGCGACGTCATCTCACGAAGGTGGCCTAAGCCAGAACAAAGCAAATCCAATTAAACTAAACGCGCCAGTTCAGGACGAACGCGCACAACAGCTCTATCCCTCACCGCTCCAAAACCATTTTATCCCACCTGAAGACGTCACCGCCCATCTCGATCTCTATGACGCTGCCCTCTGTTGCGCCCAGGATGAGGAAACGCTTACTGAGATTGCTGACGAGTTCACGGAGCGGCTGACAGCGCTACCGATCAAAGCCCGTCAACAAGCGGAATCCATTCTCAAGCGGCACAGCAACAGGCTTACCATAAGCCCGCACCATGGCAGGTCTGATCATGAATAAGCGCCAGACCTTTTCACCGACTGAGCGGCTTAAACTCTTCCTCGAGGCAAATGGTTGCTGCGCACATTGCTGCCTCAAAATCCAACCTGGCAAAAGATGGGACATCGATCACGTCATCCCGCTGGCCCTTGGGGGCTCAAACGACGCCCGCAATCTTCAAGTTCTCTGCCAAGCATGTCACTCAAACAAAACGAAAACCGACCTCTCAACGACCGCCAAGTCTAAGCGCATGCAATTACGCCATCTCGGCGCGTCACGTAGCAAACGACCCCTCCCTTGTGGTCGCCACTCCCCGTTCAAGAAGACAATTGATGGCAAGGTCGTCAGGAGATCATAGCGAAGAACTGCCGCCCCTCATCGGGGCCAGTCCAGTTAACCCTAGCGAAATTAAGCTATTGAAATGCTTAATCCACGATGTAACCTAATGTAGATGGCTGACACAGGTATTGCGTTCAGCCATCACCCCCTTAGCCGTCAGTTACGATTAAGAGGCTGTTCCGCTCGAAATTATTTGGCGGCATTATTAGTTTTTCACCCTAAGGGTATTTGGTTGCAGGGGTCAGCAGCAATGGAAGCACCGAACGTACATCATTCATTTGAATTATTTTCTTAGCTTGACTATGCACTCATATTAAAATCTCTTATCGCCATAGTAAAATTACGGATCCCCGTAAGGATATTGCAAGAAGTACCGCACGCCGGATTGTGGTAACTTAAAACGAATATACACTACCCGTTGAAAGGCCCATGCGACCTCTCAGGAACGGCGCGCGTAGAAGCGGCTGATGACATCGAATGCAAGTTTCTTGGTCGCCTTGTCATCTGCGATCAGGCCTTTGCGGTTCATGCCTCTCTGGAATCGTGTCTGCCGACGCGGAGAGCGGAAGTCATAAAGGAGCCAAGGAAAAAATCCCTGGATCCACGGCACAACTGATATGATCTCAATCTGCTGGCGAAATATGTCTGCCTGACAGTCCTCAGTGAATAGTTCACGCGCGCTACCACGATGGCCTGCCAAAGCATCTGCACCCACTTCACTGATCACAACGGGACGATCGGGATTCGAATTAGCAATAAGCCTTTCGAGGCCGTTGAAATCTGGCTCATACCATCCGAAATACTCGTTAAGACCAACAACATCGAGATGATCAGCCAATCGATCCTCGATGCAGAAGGCGACCCGGTTGATAAGGCAAGCTGCGGCGATCAATCGTGTCGGGTCACAGGCGCGAGCAGCTTCCACCAGACCCCGCATGAAGGTGTAGCGCTCGACCGTGTCGGCGTTCTCGTTTCCGACACCCCACAAGATTACGCTAGCTCGGTTGCGGTCGCGGCCGATCATTTCTAGAAGCTGATTCTCGGCATCTGCATAGGTCGCCGGATTAGCGAAATCGATTGCCCAGTAGACCGGGATCTCCTCCCACAGCATCATTCCCTCTTCATCGGCAATCAAGGCGACGCGTTCGTGGTGGGGATAATGGGCCAGCCGCATCACGTTGCAGCCGAGCTCACGTGCATGCTGGAACCGGCGCCGCACATCGGTCTCTGTACTAGCGCGCCCTATGAAGATGTCGTCCTCGTGGACGCAGACGCCACGCAACCACAGCGGCTCTCCATTTAGAAAAAGCTTCTCTCCGTCGCGGCGAACTTCGCGGAAGCCAACACGGTCTCGCAATTGGTCTTGGCCAAAGCGGATCTGGACGTCGTAGAGCTTGGGCGATAATGGCGACCATAGGTTAGGTCGGGCCTCTAGTACCAACTTCCCCTTGCCGCTGACGATGGGAATTCGTGTTGTTGGCACTAAATCGGGAATTGAGAACTCTGCCTCACCATCGATCTGATCAGACAAAGTTAAGTCCACTGCTATATGACTGAGCGTACCATCGGGAACGAGGTAGGCGCCGAAATCTCGAATGAATACTCTAGGAAGCGGCACCAGTTCCACCTCCCGATATAGACCGCCATCATTAAACCAGTCGAAATGATGCATGGGCACGCGATCGGGACGCCGCCGATTATCGACCTGGATCTGTAGTCGGTTCTCGCCGGCCAGCAGTGAATCTGTTAGTTCGACGAAGAACGGTGTTGAGCCACCCAAATGCGAAGCGAGAAAGATGCCGTTCAGAAAAATGCGAGCCTCGTAATTAGCTGCACCTACACGCAGGATCAGTCGCTCACATTCTGGATGCGACTCCCATTCGAACAGGCGTGTGTACCAAGCCGCTCCTTCGAAATGTCGCCATTCTGGCTGTAAACACGTCCAACACGACGGCACGGGCACAGTGATTTGAGGATCGAAGTCATAGTCGCGCGGCTTTTGCCACTCAGCAATATCGGTGAGATCATCGGCAAACCATTTCTGCCGTAAACCCTCGTCAAAGAGATCGAGCGTAAAACGCCACGGCCCGTCGAGCACAATTCTCTGACGACCGGCCATTGCCACCATGTCTGCGGCTCGTGCGCGGTTGCGCGAATAGGGCGCCGCGTAATCCTCATCGTGTAGGTGTGCAAAGGGATCGACTATGCTGTTGCCTGTCATAGCGCCAATTCCCTGCGGTAGCCGATACCAACCATGCGACGGAATTCCCAGTGTCGCCATCTGGGCCAGAGGTGGTCTGAAATCATGGCGATAGCTATCCAGCGGAACCAGGTCGAAAATGTGTTTGAAATTCCCTGGGGTTCCTCATACCCGCGTACCCAACCGTCCTGCTGGCGAACACCATCGTAAATATCGGGAAAGCCACCGTCGGGATTTTGAAGTGCGAGGAGATGTGGCAGGAGCTCGCGTAACCAGCGCGTGATATCGGACTTCCGATACTCCATCAGCATGGCAGCGTGCACCAGCAAGTCAACAAGATCTACATCAATGCAGGCACTGTCTACCACAGGCGGCCGGCTCAAAGCATAATCGACAGCCTTGTCCTGGTAAGGCAGCGTACGTCCCGTCGCGTACCAGAGATGAAAATTGTGCATTGATCCTGCCATGGCGTGAAGTAGTTGGCGTGCCGAGACGTGCTGTCCTACGCCCCAAAATCCCGTAGAAGGTTCTTGGAGTCGATCATGCCAAGCGAAAAGCAGGTCTAGGCTTTGCTTGGCGCGTTCACGACGCTGAAAATCAGCTCCGGACTTGAGTAGAAGCAGGAAACTGCCGAGATTGACGATGTTATTGCCTTCCTGCCAAGGATCACGCAGATCCCTTCGCGCGAGCCAGGCTTCTAAAAATAGAGGGTCAAGCCAAGGATCTACGAAATCCAGCCGCGGCAGCATTGTCGGGTCTAGGGCTTGGATAGCCCCGAGGCTGTAGTTCGTAACGTGAAAGTCGATATAGCCCCAAGTTTCAACCGGATCATGCTTCTTGAACACTGCATCATCGGTCATTCCGGCTATACGAAATACTCCGTCTTGCCGACGGGATTGCAGCAGGCACGATGCTAGAATTCCGCGTTGCTCCACCGTGAATAACGACAAGCCGCCGAGGAGGTCTAACGCCATTATGCCATTATAGGTGCCTGGCAAAAGCACTCCGGGCCAAAGCGCGTCATCATGGGCTGGACTGATACGCATCAAACCCTTTGGCTGCTGCATCGCCTGCAGCCCAAGAAGAAACGCGATGGTCCTCTCGCGAGCGGTGTCGATAGCAGATTGGAGCTGCAAGTCAGATACTGGCTCTGTAATGTTCATGTCAGCCCTTGACGGCTCCTTCGGCCATCCCGGCCATGACGCGTTTTTGCGCAAGGAGAAAAACTATCGTGGCAGGTATCGTAGTGATGACCGCAAGGGCCATGATCCCTTGGAAGTTGGTGCCGAGTTCGCCATTAATGGACAGTAAGGCGACCGGCAGCGTGTAAGTGTCCGGCGAGCGCGAAATCACCAAGACGGGAAACCATTGTGCCCAGTTCAGCAGGAAGGTGATGACGGCGACGGTAGCCACCACCGGCGCGGCCATAGGCATCACCACCTTGAACAAAATCTGCCACTCGCTCGCACCGTCAATAGCAGCGGCCTCGATGATCTCGTGAGGAATGGAACGGAAGAATTGTTCGAATAGGAAGAATTGGATCGGCCCCATCGACAGGAACAGCACGATACCTGCATAGCTCCCGAGCAGGCCAATCTTAAACATGACGATGTACACGGGAATGACGAGTAACATGTACGGATACATGATCGTAAGCAGGAAGACATACCGCAGCGCTTCAAAGAGACGGTGGCCGCGGCGGCGTACGATGGCATAGGCACCCAACGCAGTTACAAACACGGCCAATATCGTTGATGCTCCAGTTATTATTATAGAGTTCATTGCGTATCGCCAGAGCGGCACGCCGCCGACACGCGCGACAGAAAAAAATGCATCGAAATCTATGCTCTCTGGCCACAAGCGAAGCGGCGTCGTCATGACCGCCTCGGCCGAGCGAAACGCGCCAAGCAACATCCACCAATATGGGTAGAGGAAAAGCAGGCTAACCACTAAGGCAATGCAGTAAGCAAGAGAGCGAGCCAGAAATAACGTTTGGCTCATCGCCCTCGCTCCCCGTTCCCAAGCGCGTATGCCGACAAGGCAAAAATCGCGATAATCCCGAAGAGAACGGAAGCCATGGCCGTCGCCTCGCCGTAACGGGCTTGATCGAACAATTGGTAGGCGTAGTAGCTAACAAAGTTCGTAGTGTCGGCTGGTCCGCCCTTTGTCATAACCACCACGACAGTGAAAGTTTTTAGAAATTGGATCAGGGCGTAAACGCAATTGATGAGAATGGCCGGTCGGAGCTGCGGAATGGTAATGTACAAAATGCGCTGCCACGTCGTGGCGCCATCAATAGCAGCCGCCTCGTCGAGTGTCCGATCGCGAACCGCAAGGTTGGCGAGGAAGATCACAATGTAGAAGCCGGCATGGTGCCACAACTCAGCGATGAGGATGGCAGTAGTAACCGTTGAGACCGAAGCGAGGCCGCCAAAGGCAGGCATTCCCAAAAGATCAAGCACCGCGTTGATCGCGCCGAACGAGCGATCATAAAGCCATTTCCAAGCCACATAGCCCGCGATATCAGGCGTCACAACTGGCAGGAAGATAGCAATCTTAAAAAACGTGCGGCCGCGCGTGATGAAACGGGAATCGATAAGTAGCGCCATCGCCAGAGCGAAACCGACATTCAGTATCACGGCAAAAGCCGTATAGGTCAGCGTGCGCCAGAGCGAGGCACGGAACTCTGGATCCGACAGGATGGCCACATAATTCGCGAGCCCCACATAACTTGCGTCGGCGCGCAGGGCAGTCGCGGAAGCTGTGAACGATACTTGGAAAGACAGCAAGATGGGCCAGAGCCCAAATAAGCACGTTAAGAGCGCGAAGGGCGCTACAAACGCATAGAATACGCCGTCTCGGGACAAGGCCCCGAACAGCGCGCCGAGTCGAAATGGCTGGCCAACGAGGGGTTGCATTAAATGCATCATCCGTTCGAAGGAAAGGGCCGCCGGCACTCGCGTGCCGGCGGTTACCCGTTACGGCTTGCTAGCAAGCTTAGCCTTGAGCTCGCGCATCTCAGCCGCCGTTTCGGCAATAAAGGCCTTAAAATCCTTCGGCGGGGAAGCCAACGCTGCCATCAGTTTACGGTGGAAAGCAGCTTCGAGCTCCGGATACCAAGTGTGGATAGACTCGGGGAAGTCATAGGCAACCAGCTTCCCTTTTGCTTCGGCAAAGAACTTCTGGCGTTCCGACAGGTTCGATGTATCCAAGTCTTTTCGTACAGCAGCCCCAACCAATTCGAGTGAAGCCTGCTGGGCAGGCTTCGAAAGCAGGAACTGTGCGAATTCAATCGCAAGCGGTCGATTGGGCGCATTCTCAGGAATAGCAACGCCCCTCATGCCGCCTATTACAACAGCATTCTGGCGGTCTGCTGCGAATTGCGGCCATGGGCCAACGACAAAATCGCCCTTGATGGCCTGGCTGTCCCACTTCTTAACGTTCCAGTCACCCACTCGGAACATGCCGGCCCGGCCACCCTCAATCACCTGATACATATCGGTGAAGCTATGGTTAATTGTGTCCGGCGAGACGAAGCCATAGACCGTATATGTCTTGAGAAACTCCTCAAGCACCTGTGCATGCGCTGGCTGATCTATGATCACGTCGCCTTTCGCATCGACCAGTGTGCTACGAAGGCCGGACCCGAAAGTGAAGAGGTCGAGCATGTGGATGAGGTCGCGCGGCTTGGCGGCCTGCAGGGCCATGGCAAAAGTATCCGCTTTGCCGTTTCCATCCGGATCGTCTTTCGTGAACTTTACTGCGACGCGCTTAACGTCATCCCAGGTTTGCGGATAAGTCTCCCCGACCTTTTCCAGCCAGCTCTTGCGAACGCCCAATGCCATCTGTACCCGCTGGACAGGCAGGATGATCATCTTGCCGCCATAGGTCGCTACGCGAAGGTCGTCCTCCTGCAAGAAACCCTTGTCCGAAATCTTTCCGAGCACGTCCTTCAGATCGGATACTTTGTTTGTCTGCGTCTGGATACGGATGACCCGCTCGTAATTGTTGTAGATGAGGTCGGGTGAGGTTCCCGTATTGATCGCGGCGATCACACGCCCGAACCACTGGTCGGTGGGGAAGCTGGATGGCTTAATCGTGACGCCCGGGCGAGTCTTTGCGAACTCAGCCCCGACCTGTTCGAACCATTTGTTCCCGTTATCGCCCAGGTCATGCCAGATGGTAAGTTCCTGAGACCGGGCAGGTCCTGCAGCGATCAGCGCTGCGAGCCCCGCACCGGCAAGAATAGTAGCCAGTTTCATGGGTATTCCTCCATATTCGATGCGGCGGCCTTGCGGGCACTAGCTTGTTTTTGGAAAAACATCCCCGTTAGGGAAAACGTTTTCCTTTACCGAGTATATGGTAGAGACTAACGTTGAGCAAGATTGAACGTCATGGGGGCGGCATGATGCGCGACCGCAAAGCGAAGGCCGAGCCTCGCGCCCGATCGAAGATTGCCTCCATCACCACCGTAGCGGAGAGAGCGGGGGTTTCTATAGCGACCGTGTCGCGGATCGTGAACGGTATAGCCAAAAAAGCTTCACCAGAAACGGTAGCGAAGGTGCAGCGGGCCATCGCAGAACTGGGCTATCGTCCCGTCAGCGTAGGGCGAGCTCTCCGGCTACGAGAAAGCCGGATAGTTGCTGTACTTGCCGCCAATCTCTCCAACCCGACTATGGCGGCCATCGCAGCTTCGGCTGAGAGCGCACTGCGACAGGCAGGCTATGTGATGGTGCTTTGTGATACTCATGATCGTGCGGACCTGCAGGACGAGTATCTCCTGGAGATGCGTGCCCTGCTGGTGCGCGGGATCGTGATGTTGGCGGCGGTTTCGAGCCCCGGCCTCGATGACTTTGTTCAGGCAAAGGAGCCAATCCTTTTCGTGAACCGGCGCGGACCAGGTAGCCGGACGTCGTTTGTAGGCGTTGACAACAAACAGGCCGGTAGCGAGGTTGCAGCTCATCTGCTTAAGTTAGGAGTGACCCAGACGGCCGTCATTCACGGATCGCTCGGATCATCTGCAACCGCAGAACGTCTTGCAGGCTTCTTGGAAGCGATGGCTAGTGAAGGCCACCGGCTCGCGCCTCATCACGTCCGGACAGCCGAAGTAAGTGACCATCTCATGATCGGCCTAAATGCTACACGCTCTTTACTTGAGTTCGGTTCGCCACCCCACGGCCTATTCTGCCTGAGTGATCTAATTGCGTATGGCGCCCACAAGGCTCTTCAAGAAGCGGGTCTTTCCTCACCGGAGGAGGTTCGAGTGATCGGGTTTGATGACAACCCCCTGAATAACTGGCTCGCGCCGTGGTTAACATCGGTTAAGGTCCCATATCGCGAATATGGTACCGCCATTCTCGAAGGCCTAGAAACAATCTGGAGCGGCGCGCCACCACGACACGTTCTGCTCCGCCATCACTTAATAGTACGCATGGCTGGAGCGAACCCAGAATAACCCTTAGCGCAGTGAGCAAAGGCGAAAACCGAAATTAGAAAATATTTTTAACATTATGCTTTTTAATGTAGCGGTGATCACGTCTTCTTCACAACGAGTTCTATCATCGTGACTTTGTGTGGAGCCGCTGCTCCCATCTAAAGGGTCCACTTGCGCCATGTGTAGTAAGTCACATCGCGGATCCCGGCAGACTGGCAAGCCTTGGCCACATCCGCTCCGCCTGCCAGATCAAGTTCCACTTGCCGCAAGATCTTCAGGCAGTCCTCATCCGAATGCCGCTTTCGAGCCATCCCAAATACCCCCTCGGAACCACAATAATTGCTTAACATTAAGGGGGTAGGACACTGAATTCGGCGTGATGTGCATCATCGATCGCGAGGACATCGTGGCGGCTGCCAAATATCTCCTCTGCCGTCGCGACGCCGTCCCAATCTACTGAGATCACCTGATGGCATGCTTCGAAAAGCAGCTTTTCTTGCTGGGTGGCGATTTTCTCGACCATTTGTCGGTGGTCCTCACGCCCCATCTGTGTCTGGCCGAGGTCGACTGAACCGACGCGCCCCGATTTCACCAATGTAAAAATTGTTGATCTGAGGTCCGATCGAAACAATACTCGCTGAAACGTAGCGCCTGCGGTCGACGAAATAAGTCTTTACACATGCGTTTGCTTTTGTAGGGGGAGCAATGGCCGGGAGCGCGAGGGTTGGGGTGGATATCGGCGGCACGTTCACCGACATCGTGGTCCGTAGGCCCGGGGAACGAAGCCTGATCATGAAGGTGCCGACCACGCGGTCCGATCCCAGCGAAGCAGTACTCGAAGCTCTGGCCCGAATTGCTCGAGACTGTAACATTCCTTCTGAAGCTGTCGATCGTTTCATCCACGGAACCACGGTCGCTACCAATGCGGTGCTCGAGCGCAAGGGGGCGCGGATCGGCCTACTAACGACTAAAGGCTTCGCCGACGTCCTCGAAATCGGCCGGCAAATGCGGCGACAGATGTACGACCTTGCTCTCGAACCCGAGACGCCCGTCTTTCTTGCCCCGGGACGTTTCCGCCGGGAAGTCCACGAAAGGATCGGGCCCAAGGGCGAAGTGATCGTTCCGCTGGACGAGGCGAGCGTTCTTGCTGCCGCCGAAGGCGCGGTGCGCGCGGGGGCCGAGGCCTTCGCCTTCTGTTTTCTTTTCTCTTTCCTCAACGACGCACATGAAAAAAGGGCGCGCGACATCGTGAAGGCGCGGTTCCCTAATCTGGAAATATCCCTTTCTTCGGAAGTGGACCCCGCTTTCCGCGAATACGAGCGCACGGTCGTCACGACATTCGACGCCTATGTGAAGCCCGTCGTTGACCGTTACCTCGCGAATCTCGAGCAGGGGCTTAGAACTGCGGGCGTCCATGCCCCGCTGCAGGTCATGCAATCACGCGGCGGCGTCGCGGGAGCCGATCTCGCCCGCAAGAGGCCCGTCCGCCTCTTCCTTTCCGGTCCCGCAGCGGGTGTCATCGGCGCCCGGATGACGGCCGAGACCGCTGGTTTTCGCAACGTAGTGACCGTCGATGTGGGCGGTACGTCGAGCGACATCGCTCTGATCGAAGACGGACACCCCGCACTCAAGACCGAAGGAACGATCGAGGGCTATCCGGTCCGGGTCTCGATGGTCGACGTGAACACGATCGGCGCGGGGGGCGGTTCGCTCGCCTGGATCGACGGAGCGGGCGGTCTGCGAGTCGGGCCCGCCTCTGCCGGGTCGGAGCCGGGGCCCGCCTGTTACGGGCGCGGCGGCACCCAGGCTACGGTCACCGATGCATCGGTGGTTCTCGGCTATCTCGACCCCGCGAGCTTCGCGGGCGGTTCCATGCTGCTTCATGCCGACAAGGCCTTGTCCACGATCCGGGACACGGTGGCGACCCCGCTCGGCCTGTCGCCCGAGGACGCGGCCCTCGGCATCCATCGCGTCATCAATTCCCACATGGCGGAAGGAATCCGGCTTGTGTCCATCCGGCAGGGGCATGATCCGAGGCGGTTCGCGCTGCTGCCGCTCGGCGGTGCCGGACCTCTGCACGCCTGTCCCTTGGCCGAGGACCTCGGCATGACACAGATCGTCGTCCCGCGGCATCCCGGCGTTCTGTCAGCCGCCGGTCTGTTGGCAGCTCCGATCGAGCACGAGGCCGCGGCCGCCTTTCCCTTCGCCATGACGGAGGCCAGTCTCGAGCGGATGCGGGCGACGATTGCGACCATCGACCGGGCTTGTGCGGAACGGATGGCCGCGGAGAGCATAGGCGCCGCCCCCGTCACGATCCGGCGTTTCGCCGATGTCTGTTATGTAGGCCAGGCCTATACGCTCGAAATCGAATTTCATCCGGACGCATCCGATCCTATCGAATGTCTTAAGGCTGATTTCTATGCCGCACATGACCGCATCTACGGCTATGCGCCGCAGGTGCCGGTGAAGCTGGTCAATCTCCGCTCCGTCCACTCCGTCGCCGGTCTCGCCGGGATTGATGACGGAGCGTGGGAGCCAACGTCGGACCCCATCGAGAAACGCTCGGTGGTCATCCGGGTTGGCGATGGCCGGACCGTCGAGGCCAATGTTTTGGACAGGATGGCTATGCCTGCGGGCTTCGCCTTCGAAGGCCCGGCAATCATCGAGCAGCCCGACACTACTACGCTGGTCACGCCAGGGTGGCGGGGACGGATCGACGACGCCGGGATCATGATACTGGAGCGCAATTGAGATGATCGCCGCCGCGAACTCAACGAATGATCCTATTACGGTCGAAGTGGTGCGCAACAAGCTCGACGGCATCGCCAACGAGATGCAGCTCACGCTGCTCAAGAGTTCGTTTTCGCCGATCGTTAAGGAAGGGCTCGACGCCTCCGCCTCCCTGTTCACGCTGGAAGGCGAAACTCTGGCGCAAGCCGTCGCAATTCCCATACATCTGGCAACTCTAATTCCCTGCATCGCGCGGATCGTATCAGAATTCCCACTCGCCTCGATGCGCGACGGCGACATCTACACAATGAACGATCCGTATCTCGGCGGAACGCATCTGCCGGATTTTGCGGTCGTCATGCCGGTCTTCGCCGAAGGTCGCCCCGTCGCCTTCAGCGCGACGATGACCCACCATCAGGACGTGGGCGGAATGTCCCCCGGTTCGGTGCCCACCGATGCCGTAGAGATCTATCAGGAAGGTATCCGGATCCCTCCGATGCGCTTGATGCAGGAAGGCAGCCCCAACGCCGATTTGTTCCGAATACTTCGCCTGAACGTCCGCATCCCAGACACGTTCGAAGGCGACCTCAATGCCCAGATTGCTGCCTGCAGGGTAGGTACGCGCCGCCTCGCGGCTGTTGCGGAGCAATACGGCCACGACAGGATCCGCGGGATCTTCGCGGAACTGCTGGACCGATCGGAAGCGATGACACGGACCGCTCTGCGCCGTCTGCCGGAAGGCACCTATCGTCACGTCGGCCATCTCGACAATGACGGCATCGATCTCGATCGGCACATCCGCATCGAAGTGGCCGTGACTATCCGCGACGGAAAACTCCGGGTCGACCTGACTGGCAGCAGCCCGCAGGTGCGTGGGCCGTTCAATTGCGTTCCCTCTGGCAGTCTTGCGGCAGCCTGCTATGCCGTAAGGGCGATCACCGATGCAACGATCCCGACCAACGGCGGCTGCTTCCGCGTCGTCGACCTCGTTCTCCCGCCGGGCTCCGTCGTCGACCCTCGTGAACCGGCGGCAGTGAATGCCCGCTCGGCCACAATCAAGCGCGTCACAGGTTCGATCCTTGCGGCTCTCGCTGAAGCCCTACCCGATCGGATGCCCGCTGAATCGGCCTGCGAGATGCTGCTTCTCGCTTTCGGCGGAACTCGGCCGGACGGCTCGCGCTACGTAACCGGGGAGATCATCGCGGCGGGCTCGGGAGCCGCACCGGATAAGGACGGCGTCGACGTGATCGAGACCGACGCGACGAATTGCATGAACCTGCCGGTCGAGGCGATGGAGATGGATGCGCCGATCCGCATCCTAAGCTCTTCGATCCGAACGGGCTCGGGTGGCCGCGGTCGCCGCCGCGGAGGATTGGGGATCCGACGGGAATACGAAATCCTGCACGGTGACGTCCGCTTCACGCATCGCGGCGAGCGCCATTTCTTCGCCGCGCGCGGGCGGAACGGCGGCGAGGACGGCGAAAAGTCTCGGTCGGTGATCTTAAGGAATAACGGTAGCGTCGAGGAGATTCCCTCAAAAATTGTTACTACACTGCATGCCGGCGACAGGATCCTCATCGAGACCGCAGGCGGCGGCGGCTACGGAGCACCGCAGGAGCGCGATCCCGAAGCGCTGCGCCGTGATGTCGAGGATCGAAAGACGAAAGGCGATTGAGCGGAATGGAACCGGCACGGGCCGGAACAGCGGAAATGACAAAAGGAACGTGACCGATGGTTTTCAAATTCGACACCGAGCAAGCCAGGTGGATGGAACTCGGCTCATTCAGAGACAAATCTGGGACCAGCACGCCGGGCCAGAAGGACGCCGTGCATGATTTCGTCGGCAATGCGAACGGCACGCTGAGGGTCGGCGTTTGGGAATGCACACCCGGACGCTTCGCCTCAGAGCGGACGACGACCGAGATCTTCGAGGTTCTTAAAGGGTCCGCCACGTTGATAGGAGCAGACGGAATCAGAACCGATGTAGGACCGGGGGATCATGCCGTTACGCCGAAAGGCTGGAAAGGGGAATGGATCGTGCATGAGACGATCCGCAAGATTTTTATCGTACATCCAGAAGCAGCGTAAAGCGCTCGCTCCGCGCTCTGGGAATCGCCCCGGGTGCGACGGAGCATCCGGCTGAACCGACAGGACGCAATCCATCTTGAAGTCGTCCGCGTGATTATCGAAGCTCTGATCAACCGCAGCCCTGTCCAAAGAGGTCTGCACCAAGGGAGGGAATAAGCATGAAACGTCATCTAATCGCGGGCATTGCCGCCGTCGCGCTCGGCTCCAGTGCCGCGGCCGCCAAGGACTTCAACGCAAGCATCTGGTTTCCGGACACGCATCCGCTGACCAAGTTCGGTTATCTCGACTGGTCAAAGACGCTCGAGCAGCAGTCCAATGGGCAGCTGAAGGCGAAGGTGTTCACAGGTACCGCACTTCTGCCGCCCGGCGCCCATCTCTCCGGTCTCCGCGACGGCGTGGCCCAAGCCACCTATCACGCGGGCACCTACACGCCTTCTGACCTCCCTGAGGACAACGTCGTTTCTATGATGGCACTCGGCGTATCAGACACTATGGCCGTGACTTTCGCGGTGACGGACTTCTACATGAACGATCCCGAGATGGCGGCGCGCTTCAAGCAGCTTGGCATCGTCTTCGCGGGCGGCTACTCGACACCGCCCTATCATCTGATGTGCACGAAGAAGGTCGAAACCTTGGCCGACATGAAGGGCCTAAAGGTCCGCATGCCCGGCGTCGTGCATTCTGATTGGGCCAAGACCGTCGGCATCGTGCCGGTCAATGTGCCGTCGAGTGAAATGTTCACCGGTCTCGAAAAGGGTCAGATCGACTGCGCTGCCAACGCCGCAAACGACATGAAGAGCCGTTCGCTTTGGGATGTGGCCAAGCACACCAGCACAATCTCGCTCGGTCTCTATTGGGCCGGATGGCAGTGGGGTTTCAACGGCAAGTTCTGGCGTGAATTGAAGCCGGAAGAGCGCCGCGTGGTACTCGACTCCATCGCCGATACAATCCCGGTGATGATGCTCGGCTATATGAAGGAGTCAGCGGACGCGTTGAAGGAAGCTCCCGCCAAGGGCGTGACCGTCTATCCCGAGACACCTGAAATGAAGAAGTCGGTCAGCGACTTCTCTCAGAACGTCGCCCGCAAGGCCGCGATCGAGCAGGGTCAGACCAAGCTGAAGGTCAAGGATCCCGAGGCGCTGCTGAAGCGCTTCGATGCCGCGCTCGCCAAGTGGGACGGTCTGTTGAAGAACGTCGACCGCAATGACCCAAAGGCACTTTCCAAGGTGCTGAAGGACAATCTCTACAGTAAGATCGACGAGAAGACCTACGGCACCAACTGACTTCGGAGCCTCCGACACAAACGGGTGGGCCGGAGCCTCCGGCCCGCCTTTTTCATGCCCGTCCTTCGCCACGCAGTACGGGGTAGAGTTCCGGTCGCCGCTGCTTCATGAGGGGATAACGCCGCTTAACCTCGTCGATGAAGGCGAGGTCGATGAAACCTGTAACGAGCCCTTCGTAGTCCGAGGCGGTTGCGACCACGGTACCCCAAGGATCGACGATCATGCTTCGGCCGACGAAGCCTAGGCCGGATTTCGGCTCCTTGCCGTACTGGCCCGCCGCGACGACATAGCACTGGTTCTCGCAAGCCCGCGCTCGCAGAAAGAATTCCCAGTGGTCGTAGCGCGGCGACAGGAAGGCCGAGGAACAGGTGAGGATCTCTGCGCCTTTCAGGGCCAGCTCGCGATAGATCTCGGGGAAGCGGAGATCGGAACAGATCGTTAGTCCGATGCGGCCGACCGAGGTGTCGTGGACGTCGAGCGTATCGCCGGCCGCAACCTTCTTGCTTTCGATGCAACCGGGCGGAATGTCCGGCCGGTTCGGCGCATCGAAGAGATGCGTCTTGCGATAGGATCCGAGTACGCGTCCGTCGTCCGCAATCAACGGGGCGGTATTGAAGTAGCGTCCGTCCGACGCCTTTTCGTACATCGAGCCGGAGATGAGCATGCCGTATCGGCGAGCTTTGTCTGCAAGCATGTCCGTGACCGCGCCGGGGATTGTCTCGGCTATCCCGCGATAGTCGTCGACGCTCGAATATTCGATGCCCGTCCACATCTCCGGCAATACGCAGAGGCGCGATCCGCGCGCTCCCGCCTCATCGACGAGGCGGAGAACCTTTTCGACATTCCGGTCGCATTCGCCGTCGACCGCGGTGATCTGAATGGCCGAGACGACAAGACTTCGGGATGCGCACAATGCAGCGTCCTCACTTCATCATGCTCGGTAGCACTAGCGAGAGCCAAGGGAAGAAGATGATCAGAGCCAGCGTGATCCCGTCGGTGATCACGAACCAGGTCACCCCGCGGAAGATCGTCGTCAGAGGAATCAGATTACCTAAGGCGCTCTTCATCACAAAAACGTTCAGTCCGACCGGCGGCGTCACCAGCCCGATCTCGAGTAGCTTGACCAGAACGATGCCAAACCAAATCAGATCCGCGCCCACAGCACGTGCGATCGGCATAATTATCGGCATGGTTAGAAGCAGGATGCTCACCGAGTCGAGGAAGCACCCCATAATCAAATACAGGATCACGACCATGATGATGAAGGTCGTCTGATCGCTGCCGAGGCTAAACAGCCATTGTGCAATGCCATCGGGGAGCCCCGTAAGAGCGGTCATCTTGGCCAGCAGTGCAGTCCCGATAACAACCATGAAAATCGAGGAAGTGCCGGACAACGTGCTGACGATTGCCTCCTTCATCGCGTCCATACTCAACGTGCCCTTAACCCAGGCAAGCAGGATAGCGAGAACGGCGCCAACCGCGGCACCTTCGGTTGGCGTAAACCATCCTATGAAGATACCTACGAGCGTTCCTATGATGAGCACCGGAAGCGGCCAGACATCCGCAAAAGCGGCCTTCTTCTGAGCTTCGTCGAAGGTCTCCTCAACCGGTGGAGCGAGCGCGGGATTTAGTTTCACACGCGTGATAATCATGCCAGCAAACATCAGCGCCGATAGGATGCCGGGGATGAACCCCGCCATAAACATTTTGGCGATCGAAACTTCGGCAAAATAACCGTAAAGTACCATTAAGAGGCTTGGGGGGATCATCGAGCCGAGTGTGCCAGCCGAGGCGATGACGCCTGCTGCGAGACCTGGATCGTACCGGTATTTCAGCATTTCTGGTGTAGCTATGCGCGCCATTGCGGCTGATACGGCGACGGACGAACCCGACGCGGCCGAAAGGAAGGCACAGGCGGCCACGCTGGCGATGGCGAGCCCGCCCGGCAATCGTGACAGCACCACCCGCATGGCCTGAAAGAGCCCAGCCGTAAGTTTGGTCGCGAATGCAATGTATCCCATCAGAAGGAACATCGGGATCGCCGTCAGATTCCAGTCGCCGACGAAGTTGAAGGGGATCGCAGTTACGATGCCCCATGCCGGTCGCCACCCGAGGATCGCAGCGATGCCGAAGAATGAAACAATTCCGAGGGCGACGCCAATCTGAATACGAAGCGCGATCAGGAATACGCCCATCGACATAGCCAGAAGGCCGATCTGAAATTTGTCCACCGCGCTTACTCCCGGATGCCGGATTGGGCCGTGGGCAGCGGCGCATGAGGATCGAAGTCAGCCGAGGCGATCGATTTCCATGCATGGAGAAGGACCTGAATCAGCATAAGTCCGAAGCCTATCGGTAGGATCATCTTGGCGGGCCAAAGGATGATAAAGATCGATGACATCAGCAATTCGTCGCGTTCCCAAGCCTCGAAGGCGTCGATGCCCGTCTGCCAGGTCAAAAGCCCAAAGAATACTGAGCAGACGATGTAGCCGATAATCCTTACGAAACGCTGTGCGCTTTCAGGCATCATGCCCACGAACAGGTCCACCGTAATGTGTTCATGCCGCCGCTCTACGAAGGCAAGAGGCAGGAACACCACTGCAACCATGTAGTAATTTGAGACGATCTCCAGGCTGCCTTCGATCGGACTACGGAAGAAATTCCGCATGAACACGTCGACCGCCATCTGGATCATCATCAGCACCAACGCGACGCCGGCGACGAACATCAGCGCCGTCGACAACCTCCCCGTCCATCTGTCTATTGCACCCACGTGAGAAATCTCCCAATATCCAGTTAGGCTCAGCATCAACCCTTCTGACCGTAGACGGCCCGCGCCGCCCCCTTCGTGATGTAGCCCTGTTTGAGATCCGCAGCGATCTTCTCCCGCGGGCGCTCGCCAACCGCACCGTATCCAGCTCCTCCCGCCGTAAAGAGTGTGAGGATATCTCCCTTGCGAAGATAGACTTTGCTTTTGCTAGCGATAGGGATCTTCTTGCCCGCGCGCATGACTTCGCAAGCGGCCCTCTTACCGTTCTCGCCTCCGAACAAGCCGAGCGGGGGAAGGCGGAAGCGGTCTGAATAGATCGCGAAATTTACGTCGTCCTTCAGGATCTCAAAGCTGCGGAAGAAGGACAGGCCTCCGCGCTGCTTGCCGGCACCACCGCTGTCCGGGATCAGGCCGTAACCGACGATACGGAAATGGGTGAAATCCATGTCCGTCGCTTCGACAGGCGTATTGGTGCAATTGGCGAGTGGACTGTCGACGGCATCGCACCCGTCCTTGCGCGGACCCGCTCCGTACCCCCCGCCATAGACTTCGAGATAGACTTGGTAACGGGTGCCGTCGAGATGCGATATCGAGGTCACGTCGGTCGAGTCGTTGCCGTCGGCGATGACGCGATCGGGCACGATCTGCGCGAGCGCGTGCATCACGGCGTTGAAGCAGCGGTAGGCGGCCAACATCCGGGCCCGGACCGGTGCCGGGTAGTTCGGATTAACCAGCGAGCCCTTCGGCGCGCTGATGCTGATCGGCCGTTTCACGCCTTCATTGAACGGGATGTCTGGCGAGGTCAGGGCCGATTTGATGGCGGCCAGTGTTGCCGAGATGGTGGACGCCCAAGGACAATTGAGATTGCGGCGGACCTGAGCGCATGTGCCGTCAAAATCGACGGCGATGGAGTCGCCCTTCACCGTCACCTTAGCCTTCACCTGCAGAGGCTCATCCGAGAGGCCGTCGTCGTCGACATAGGCCTCGCCGTGGTAGACCCCGTCCGGCACCTCCTTCAACGCCGCTCGGAAGCGTCGTTCGGAATAGTCGATGAGTTCTTCCATCGCCTGCATCACGACGGTCGCGCCGTATTTATCGCAGAGCTGCCTGATGCGTTCGGCCCCGACCGCATTAGCCGCGAACTGGGCGTAGAAATCTCCAACAGTCTGCGCCGGTACGCGAACATTGGACGTTACCAGACGTTCGAGCGATCCACCGTTCCAATCGCGATCGTAATTATAAAGCGAGGGCGGAAAGATGATGCCTTCGGCATGGACATCGACCGCGTCGGGCGTTAGGCCGGGATTGCCGCCACCGAGATCGAGATGATGTGCGGTCGTGCCCGAGAAACCGACGAGACGACCTTCGTAGAAGATCGGCGAGAAGATGAAGACGTCCTGAAGATGCTGCCCTCCGCCATAGGGGTCGTTGTTGATATAGAAGTCGCCTTCCTTAAGCGTCTCTGGCGGATAGATCGCCGCGCAGGCACGGAAGATCTCCGACATCGGCCCGAGCTGCATCGGGATCAGCTCCGCCTGCGCGATCACGTTGCCGTGCCGATCGAACAAGGCGGCCGAAGCGTCCTGAGCCTCGCGAACGATAGTAGAATAGGAGGAGCGGACGAGCTTCGTCCCCATCTCCTTCGCAGCCGCGATGAGGCCCTGACTGATCACCGCATAATCGACGGGATCGAGCTTCACATTCGCCTTTTTATCGGCGGGAGCGCGCGTTTTGCGCGCAGCGGTCTTAGAGCGTGCGGACCCGGCGGCCATGTCAGCCCTTCCTCTTTAGGATCGTGTTGTCGTTCTCGTCGCGGGAGGCGGTCCAGCCCGCGGGAACGAGAAGTGTGGAGGTTGGGTCCTCAAGCAGGGCCGGCCCCTTGATGCGCTTGCCCGGCTTGATGTCCCCGCGACTAACGAGGCGGCCCTCCTGCCAGCGTCGACCATCGAACATGCGGACGTCCGCCGCCTTGATCTTGTGGTCCGTCTCTTCCGTCAGAAGCGGCAATTTGCTGATCGGGAGCGTGAAACGCAGGCGGAACGAAACGAACTCTACCGGCTTGTCCGAATTGGCTCCGAAGAAATAGACCTTCTGGTGCTCATCACAGAAGCGTTTCAGGATCGCGGCCGAGGATATCTTCGCCAAGTCCTTCTCCGAGAATGATACCGGAACCTCGAAGGCCTGCCCGACAAAGCGCATCTCCGCCGTAAAGTCGAATACGAGTTTTTCGGGCAGGTTCATCTGCCGAGCACGCTCCATCGCACGCGCCTTCATCTCCGCATAAACCTCGCGAAGGAAGCGGGCGGCATCTTCGCCGACCGAACGCCGTCGCGTCAGCGTCTCGAACTGCAAGAAATCCGAGGCGATCAGGCCGTAGGCCGACATCACTCCGGCGGCCGGCGGAACGACGACGGTCTCAATGGCGAGATCCTGAGCGATCTGGGCCGCGTGCAGCGGGCCTGCGCCACCGAAAGGAACCAGAACGTAGTCCCGCGGATCATAGCCTCGCTCGGTCGAGATCAACTGGATCGCCCGAACAATATTGGCGTTTGCCAGCTGTACAGCGCTGTCCGCAGCTTCTTCGATCGACATCTTGAAATGATCGGCGATCGGCCGGAAAACGCGCTTAGCCGCCTCAACATCGATCTTCATGCGGCCTCCGAGGAAGGCCTCCGGACGCATCGTCTGCCGGATGATGTGTGCATCGGTGATCGTCGGACGCGCGCCGCCCTTGCCGTAGCAGGCTGGGCCAGGATCGGCGCCAGCCGAATGCGGGCCGACCCGGAGCATGCCGCCTTCATCGACCCAAACGATCGAGCCGCCGCCCGCGCCGATGGTATGGATGTCGAGCACGGGTACCCGGACCGGCAGCCCGTCGATCATAAATTCGGTGGTCAGCTGCGGCTGACCGTCGGTAACCAGACAGACGTCGGTGGAGGTGCCGCCGATGTCGAGCGTGATCAGATTGCTGAATTCCGAGCGAGCGACCTGGCGGGTGGCGCCGACCACGCCAGCCGCTGGACCGGACAGCAACACGTTGACGGCATTGCCGCGCATCGCCTCAGCGGGTAGGCGTCCGCCGTTTGACTGCATCACGGAGAAACGGCCCTTGAAGCCGTGTTCGGCCAGCCGAGCGGAAAAACGATTTATGTAGCGATCGATGACGGGCTGCACATAGGCTGAGAGCGTTGTCGTCGTAGCCCGCTCGTATTCACGGAATTCCCGTGTTGTGCCGGACGAGATCGTCACGAGGACGTCCGGGCAGTGCTTCAGGATCAGGTCCCTTACGAGCTCTTCATGTACGGAATTGACGTAGCCGTTCAGCAAGCAGACCGCGACAGCCTGATAGCCTCCCTTTCGGAGCGCGGGGATGAGCGTCTTCTCTACCTTAGCGGGATCGAGCGCCTTCTCGATGCTACCGTCTGCAAGGATCCTCTCATCGACTTCAAAACTCGAGGCACGATCCACGACCGGAGCGGGCTTTTGATATTCGAGGTCGTAGATACGGGATCGGCCGTGCCGTTGGATAGCGAGGATGTCGCGGAACCCACCGGTCGTCACAAATGCAGTTGGAAAGCCCTTGCGTTCGAGCACCGCATTGGTCGCTACAGTCGACCCGTGCGCAAGATCGTCGATCTTGGCGAGCGGCAGACCGCTTTCGAGCAAAGCATTAAAGGCTCCCTCGTCTGGGCGCCTCGGCACGCTGGGAACCTTGGTGATTCGGATACCGGAAGGACCGATGGCGACAAGGTCGGTGAAGGTTCCACCGACTTCCACTCCCACGCGCATGCTACCTCACGATTAATCCAGAATAAAACTTAAATTAAGTCGAACACACGTCATTCGACATTTCAACGGAATTCTGCGTCGCTTGCCGGAATAAGCATTTCAAGGCCGACAAGAATTGTTGCTTCACAATATTATTGCAACGCAAAATAAGAAAACTTTCGAAGATTGGACGAGGTCGTAATTTCATGTGATAAAGGAGTGGCATTAGTCGCAAGGCATTAATGTACCAAAGCACGGACAAGGTCGCAGTCCTTTTCCTGATCGCCCTCGTCGCGATCTGGGGCGGCAATTATACTTGGGTGAAGATCGCCCTACACGACATCGGTCCCTGGACCTTCAATGCCGTGCGCTACGGCGGCGCGATGCTTCTGATGCTCAGCGTGTTTGGTCTGAAAGGACCCTTGTCCGCCATCCTTCCGGTTCCGGCGGAGCGGCGGCCTCTCGCAATCATCGGGTTTCTGCAAGCCGGTCTTACGACCGCATTCGCTGCCCTGGCGCTGCAATGGATCGAGGCGACTCGGGTCGTTCTCATCAATTATTCAATGCCGATTTGGACGCTCCCGCTGAGCCTACTTCTGCTCGGGGAGCGCATTTCGATGCGCGCGAGCCTCGGCGCCGCACTAGGTGCCGCGGGGCTGGTGCTTCTCACCAACCCCTTCGCGATGAACTGGAACGAGACGACGCTGCCCGGGGTCCTCTGTGCCTTCGTTTCCGTTCTATCCTGGGCCCTGGGTGCTGTCCTCTATCGCCGGCGGAAATGGATGAGCGGGTTCTGGCAGCAAAGCTTCTGGCAGATCGCGGTTACCTTCATCTTCATGATGCCCTTCGCGCTCGTTTTCGAAACCGGCCGGTCCGTCGTCCCGACCACCTCGCTGTTTCTTGTGATCGCGTACAATATGGTAGTACCCACGGTCTTCGGCTTCTGGTGTTGGTCGCAAGCCCTCAGTCGCGTTTCGGCGACGACCGCATCACAGTTCCTGCTGCTCTCACCGGTCTTCGGAATGGTGCAGAACTTTTTCGTACTTAGCGAACCGCTCGGCACCTGGATCGGCGCGGCGGCCGCATGCATCATTCTCGGCGCGTTCCTGTCCCTGCGGTCCGCGCCGGCAACCCGGTCCGCAGAGACATGACGCCGAACGCCTCTTTTGACCGCGCCCGGAGGGGTGCCCCGGAGACCGAGTGATGCAGACTCTTCCCTCCCATGCCCGCATAATCGTGATCGGAGGCGGCATCATCGGATGCTCCACCGCCTATCATCTGACAAAGCTCGGCGTCCGCGACATCCTGCTTTTGGAGCGCAAGCGACTGACCAGTGGCACGACATGGCATGCGGCGGGTCTCGTTCGTGCCGCGCAATACACACAGAACCTCGCACGCCTGTCTAAATACACGATTGATCTCTATGCCGGACTAGAAGCTGAAACAGGGCAACCGACCGGTTTCGTGCAGCCTGGTTCTATCTCGATCGCCACTAATCCCGCGCGGTGGGAGGAACTACTACGCGGCGTCGGCATGCTCAGTTCATTTGGCGTCGAAGCTGAGCCGATCACCGCGCGCGAAGCACAACAGAAATGGCCGATGATGAACGTGGACGACGTCGTCGGCGCCGTCTGGTATCCCCGCGACGGCAAATGCAATCCCGTAGACACAACAATGGCGCTCGCCCGCGGCGCGAGGTTGGGTGGGGCTCGCATCGTCGAGAACATGCAGGTCTCCCGGATACTCACTGCGAATGGACGGGTTACAGGTGTCGAGACGCCAGCTGGCGTGGTTCATTCTGACGTCGTCGTGAACTGCACGGGCATGTGGGCGCGCCAACTCGGACTGTCTGTTGGCGTCGATGTCCCACTTCAGGCCTGCGAGCATTTTTATATCGTCACCGATCGGATGGAGGGGATGCATCCCAATCTTCCCGTCATGCGCGACATGGATCATTGCGCCTATTTCAAGGAGGACGCGGGCAAACTGCTCCTGGGCGCCTTCGAGCCGGTTGCCAAGCCCTGGGCGCTGGACGGCATTCCCGAAGATTTTGAATTCGGCGAGCTTCCAGAGGATTTTGAACATTTCGCACCGATCCTTGAAGACGCTATTAAGCGCGTGCCGTCGCTCGGCCGCGTCGGCATCCGCAAATTCTTCAATGGACCGGAGAGCTTCTCGGCCGACGGCCGTTACATTCTTGGTCCCGCGCCGGAGCTGGCGGGCTTCTTCGTCGCGGCGGGCTTCAATTCGATTGGCATCCAGTCGGGTGGAGGCGCAGGCATGGCGCTCGCACATTGGATCGTGGAAGGCGCACCGCCCTTCGACCTGTGGGACGTTGATATCGGCCGTTTCTTCCCTCACCAGAACAAGTCGACATTCCTCGTCCCGCGCGTCTCCGAGTCCCTCGGGCTGCTCTATGCGATGCATTGGCCCTTCCGCCAATATGCGAGTTCACGCGGCATCCGGCTCTCGCCTCTGCACGACCGGATCGCATCGGCGGGCGCGGGCTTCGGCGAGGTCGCGGGATATGAACGGCCCAACTGGTTCGGCGATCCCGGCGAGCGGCACGAATACATCTATTCCTGGGGACGGCAAAACTGGTTCGAGGCGTCGGCCCGCGAGCATCGTGCCGTCCGCGAGACTGCCGGGCTCTTCGATCAGTCCTGTTTTGGCAAAATCTCTGTGAAGGGCCCGGATGCGCGAGCTCTGCTCGACCGCGTATCCTGCAACGCGATCGATATCGAACCCGGGCGGATCGTCTACACGCAATGGCTCAACGAACGCGGCGGCATTGAGGCCGATGTTACGGTCACGCGCCTGGCCCAGAACGATTTCCTTGTTGTTACGTCATGCGCGTCCACCCTGCACGACCTCCGCCATCTGCGCCGCATGGCGCGTCCAGAGGAATGCGTGACGATCGCCGACGTTTCGGACGAGTTTGCTATGCTGGGCCTCATGGGCCCAGAGGCACGTCGGATCCTCGCGCCACTCGCCTCCGCCGATCTGTCGACGGAAGCCTTTCCCTTCGGTGCAAGCCGGCGCATGGAAATCGCCGGGGTCCCGGTGCGGGCGGGCCGCATCACCTATGTCGGAGAACTTGGCTGGGAGATTCTCGTGCCAGCGGCGCAAGCGGGCACAGTCTTCGATTCCGTCATGGAAGCGGGACGCCCTGTAGGCCTGCGCCTCGCCGGCTATCACGCCATGAATTCGCTGCGGCTCGAAAAAGCGTATCGGCATTGGGGGCACGACATTACCCCAGACGAGACGCCAGCGGAGGCCGGTCTCGGCTACTGCGTCGCATGGGACAAGCCGGGCGGCTTCATCGGACGTGAGGCGCTGCTCCCCGGTCGAGGCATCCCGCCGTCGCGCCGCGTGGTACAGTTCCTGCTCGAGGATCCCGACCCGCTTCTGATTCACGCCGAACCGATTCTACAGGACGGTAGGGTCGTAGGCCGCATCACTTCCGGCATGTATGGCCACAATCTCGGGGGGGCGGTAGGACTCGGTCAGGTGGATGCGGGGGTGCCGACAGCGCCGGATGCCTTTCTGGCGGGACGTTTTGAGATCGACGTGGCTGGTCGGCGCATTCCAGCGCGTGCCTCCCTGAAGCCATTATACGATCCTAAGGGGGAGCGGGTACGCGATTGAACTGAACGGCACGGCCTTAAGTCGCATGCTCCACAGCACCCGGTAGATCTCGGCGGTGGGAGCATCCACCTCCTGCTCACGCAGCACCGCAATGATCTTCTCTTCTGTAAACCTCCATCACTTCGTCGTCCGGTCTTTCCTGCGGGCCGGAATCTAAATAGCCTGCCTCCTGAAGATTGATCCTCCCTAATGTATGGCGTTTGGGCCAATGGAGGACGGCGAATAGCTGTGGGAAAAAAGGTGGAAAAGATTGCCGCTAAGTTATGGCAGGTTGAAGTTCTGATTGTCCTGCTGCCTTAAAGTCGAGCCATCTTCGCCACCCCCATTGGCACCTCAATAATGGCTCAACTTTAAGCGGGCAGGACAATTCCCAAGAACAAATCCAACAGGCGTTGGAGCTTGTCCGTCAACATGACCCTAATCATCCCCTTCTTCGCTATAGTAAGCGTGGACGGGTATCGGAGACGACGATCTAACGCTCTCGTTAGGTCTTGCTTATTATTGGTCCAATCTGGGTATGAATAGGCCATACTTGCCTCCGAAAACGTCTTGAATTAGTCTAAAAATGTAATTTTGGTCAAATCATTGATGGCTTAGGTAGTCATTCCCGCAAAGCGTGATCAGGTTTCTCCCAAAATTCAAAACGACAGGTTTCTCAGATCCGAGCAGCGTGTTTCGTGAATATGATAACCAGGGAATATAAAGATGATCAAAGGTACCGTTAAATTCTACAACGCTCAAAAAGGCTTCGGATTTATTCAGCCTGAAAATGGCGGCACTGACGTGTTCGTTCATGCAACAGCTCTCGAGCGTGCTGGATTGCGTGGATTGAACGAAGGACAAAAAGTCATGTTTGATACCGCTGAAGACCGTCGTTCGGGCAAAGTAGCTGTGAATAATATTCAAGAAGCCTAAGCTGAAACGATCAATCAATGAATGGCTGCTCTTCGGAGCAGTCGCTTCTCTTTCATTTTCAGCTATGACAATGAATAATATTATGAGGATGTTGTGATGCGTCATACCGAAGCGGTGCATAAGTTCAAATTGAATCAAGTCGTAAATCTTGTGCGTGCCCCCTTTTTAATAAAGTCGGGTTCAACTTCGTTGAAATATGAAATCGTTCGCCTTGTGCCAGCTGATACGAATGGTGAGATTTCATATCGCATAAAATCTGGAACAGAAGAGTTAGCCGTGCGCGAGTATGAAATCAAAGCTTGAGAATGGTTGCCAAAACCAAAGTTAGCTATTCATCAAATATAAAAAATTAGATGGAGTTACATAATGAGTAATCAAGAGCGTGTGGTAGTGTTTATCGACGGTACCAATCTTTATGCAGCCACGCGCTCCCTCGAGTTCGATATCGACTACCGCAAGATGCTGGCAGAGATGAAGAGCTGGGGCCGCTTGCTGCGGGTATTCTATTACACTGCGATTGTAGAAGATGAAGAATACTCTTCTATCCGTCCTTTGCTGGATTGGCTTGATTATAACGGCTTCACTGTGGTGACCAAGAACGCCAAGAGCTACACCGACGATACGGGTCGTCGTAAGATCAAAGGCAATATGGACATCGAGTTGGCTGTTGATGCTTTGGAATTAGCGCCGCACATCGATCATGCTTATATCTTCTCGGGCGATGGCGATTTTACACGTGTCGTTCATGCGATGCAGCGTAAAGGTGTGCGTGTGTCGGTAGTATCCTCGCTTGCCACTCGTCCGCCCATGATTGCTGATGAGCTCCGCCGTCAATGCGATGAGTTTATCGATATCAAGCATTTAGTGGATAAGATCGGTCGTGATCCTGAAGCCCGTGCTGAGCGCATGCGCAAGCGTGCTGAAGCGGAAGCTGATGCTGACGGTGAATAAGTATTGGTTGCCCTGATAAACTATGCGTGTGGGCGGTCCTGGTGGCTGCCCATTTTCGTTTCTTAATCTGCAACCGTCTGGTGATGTTATTGAAAAGCGCCACAATTTTGGTGCGCTGCAGCAGTACTTTTGTTGATCGGCTGGTCTTGACAGGGTTGGTTCGGTAAGTTTGCATACTTGTATGCAAGTAATTGCCTTTGA
>JAIYCE010000103.1 GCA_027488155.1 Hyphomicrobiales bacterium
CCCTTCTCGGCCAAAACCTTCGTGATCGCAGCCGTCAAAGACGTCTTACCATGGTCAACGTGACCAATCGTTCCAATGTTGCAATGCGGCTTATTTCGCTCGAATTTCTCTTTGGCCATCGGGGTCTCCCGTCAATCGGAAAAAGTTGATGTCGGATGATGCGGATCAGGCGTATTTCGCCTGAACTTCGGCGGCGATCGCCGAAGGCACCTGCTCATAGTGGTCGAACTGCATCGTGAAGGTCGCACGACCTTGGCTCATCGAGCGCAGCGTGTTCACGTAGCCGAACATATTCGCGAGCGGGACCATTGCATTGATCACAATGGCGTTGCCGCGCATGTCTTGACCCTGAACCTGGCCACGGCGACCCGTAAGATCGCCGATGACCGAACCTGTGTAATCTTCCGGCGTCACGACCTCGACCTTCATGATCGGTTCGAGGAGGACAGCGCCACCCTTCTGCATCGCCTCGCGGAACGCGGCGCGCGCCGCGATTTCGAACGCGAGCGCCGAGGAGTCGACGTCGTGATAGGCACCGTCGATCAATTCCACCTTCACGTCCACGACCGGGAAGCCCGCGAGCGGACCCGAATTCATGACGCTTTCGAGGCCCTTTTCGACGCCCGGAATGTATTCCTTAGGCACCGAACCGCCGACGATCTTGGACTCGAACTCGTAGCCCTTACCGACTTCATTCGGGAAGGCGACGATCTTGATGCGCGCGAACTGGCCCGATCCACCGGACTGCTTCTTGTGCGTGTAATCGATCTCGGCCTTCTTCGTGAGCGTTTCACGATAAGCCACCTGCGGCGCGCCGACATTCGCATCGACCTTGTAGGTACGACGGAGAATGTCGACCTTAATGTCGAGGTGAAGTTCACCCATGCCCTTCAGGATCGTCTGGCCCGACTCGCTGTCAGTCGAAACGCGGAAGGACGGATCCTCAGCAGCGAGCTTGGAGAGCGCGATGCCGAGCTTTTCCTGATCAGCCTTCGACTTCGGCTCAATCGCGATTTCGATGACCGGCTCCGGGAATTCCATGCGCTCGAGAATGACCGGCTTCAGCATGTCGCAAAGCGTATCACCCGTGCGCGTCTCCTTAAGACCAGCAAGAGCCACGATATCGCCCGCGAAAGCTTCCTTGATGTCTTCGCGGTTATTCGCGTGCATCAGAAGCATACGACCGATACGCTCTTTCTTGTCCTTGGTTGAGTTCATCACGGTCGTGCCGGATTCAACCTTGCCCGAATAGACGCGGCAGAAGGTGATCGTGCCAACGAACGGATCGTCCATGATCTTGAAGGCGAGCATGGAGAACGGCTCATCGTCGCCTGGCAGACGAACGGTTTCTTCTTCCGTCTTATAGTCGATGCCCTTGATCGCTTCACGATCGAGCGGCGACGGGAGATAATCGACAACCGCGTCAAGGAGTGGCTGCACACCCTTGTTCTTAAACGCCGAGCCGCAGAGGACCGGGTTGAACTTACGCGTGATAACGGCCTTGCGGATGAGCGACTTCAGAAGATGCTCGTCCGGCTCATGGCCCTCGAGATAAGCATTCATCGCATCGTCATCGAGCTCAACGGCAGCTTCGACGAGCTTGAGGCGATATTCCTTTGCACGCTCGACGAGATCAGCCGGGATTTCTTCGTCGCGGAAAGACGCGCCGAGATTTTCATTGTCCCAAACGACCGCTTTCATGCGGACAAGATCAATGATGCCTTTAAAATCTGACTCTGCGCCAATCGGCAATTGAATGCAGACCGGGGCGCCGGCAACGCGCTGCACAATATCGTCGACGCATTTGTAGAAGTCAGCGCCGATCTTATCCATTTTGTTGACGAACACGACGCGCGGCACGTTGTACTTGTCAGCCTGACGCCACACCGTTTCCGTCTGCGGCTCAACGCCTTGGTTACCGTCAAGCACGCACACCGCGCCGTCAAGCACGCGCAGCGAACGCTCAACTTCGATCGTGAAGTCGACGTGGCCGGGCGTGTCGATGATGTTCAGGCGCTTATCGTTCCAGAACGTCGTGGTCGCAGCAGAGGTGATCGTGATGCCACGCTCCTGCTCCTGCTCCCTCCAATCGATCGTCGCAGCGCCCTCGTGCACTTCGCCGATTTTGTGCGACTTGCCGCTGTAATAGAGGATGCGTTCGGTGGTCGTCGTCTTCCCGGCATCAATGTGGGCCATGATGCCGAAATTACGATAATCCTCAATTTTATGACTGCGGGCCATGACTGGATCCTGCGTATTCGAGTTCGTTCAACGATTACCAGCGGTAATGCGAGAAGGCGCGGTTGGCTTCCGCCATGCGATGGGTGTCTTCGCGCTTCTTCACCGCGTTGCCGCGGTTATTGGAAGCATCGATCAACTCAGCCGAAAGGCGTTCCACCATCGTCTTGTCATTACGACCGCGCGCGGCGGTAATGAGCCAGCGAATGGCAAGCGCCTGACGACGCTCCGAACGCACTTCGACGGGGACCTGATAGGTCGCGCCGCCGACACGGCGGGAGCGCACTTCGATCGCCGGGGCGACGTTTTCGAGCGCAGATTTAAACACCGTAATCGGATCGGTCTTGAGCTTCGTCTCGATCGTGTCGAGCGCGCCATAGACGATCTGTTCAGCGACGGACTTTTTGCCGTCGTACATCACGGAGTTCATGAACTTCGTGAGAACGACATCGCCATACTTGGCGTCCGGAATGATTTCGCGTTTTTCAGCGCGGTGACGACGAGACATGGGTTCTCTCCGCTCTTACTTCGGCCGCTTCGCGCCGTACTTGGAACGACGCTGCTTACGGTTCTTGACGCCCTGCGTATCGAGGACACCGCGGATGATGTGATAGCGCACACCCGGCAAGTCCTTCACGCGGCCGCCGCGGATCGCGACGACAGAGTGTTCCTGCAGGTTATGGCCTTCACCGGGAATATATCCGATGACTTCGTAGCCATTGGTCAGGCGGACCTTGGCAACCTTACGAAGCGCCGAGTTCGGCTTTTTCGGGGTCGTCGTATAGACACGGGTGCAGACGCCGCGCTTCTGCGGGCATGCCTCGAGCGCCGGAACTTTGTTCCGCGCCTTCTGAGGGCTCCGCGACTTGCGGATGAGCTGGCTGATTGTCGGCATCGTTGGCTCTAAATCCCAGGCTGCGCCCGGACATCCGGGCAAAAAAATGGTGGCGTCTTGCACGAACATCCGCGCAAAACGAATCCGCGCCTTCGGCCCAGTGAGCCTCCAGCGCGTGTTCCATCAGAGGACCACGGAAACCGCAGTCATGAACCCAATCTGACGACTTTACAGTCGGTTTGATTGTCGGGCAGCGTCTCGGTCTTAAGGTCGGGAACGTGGCGCTCCCGATCGAACGGACCGACTGTCTGCCGGAGTGCGCGGTTCATACGCGGGGACTCGGGAACCGTCAACCCCGAAAAGCACCGCCTCTGCCTGTTTCTGCTGCTTTGGCGTCTATTTTCTGCAGTCTTCGCGCGATTAAAACCGTCCCCGGCCAAGAAAAAGGCCGCCCGAAGGCGGCCTTGATCGTTTCACGGGTACATGACCCGGAATCTGCACTTAAACGTAAGGCTGCGGCGCATCGATCGGGAGCGGCGCCGAACCCTGATCGGGGCTATCGGGCGCTTCCGAGGCTTGGGCCACGATGAGATCGTCCCGGCGCTGCGCCACTTCGCGCAGGCGGTTGAACATCGCGCCCGTACCGGCCGGGATGAGGCGGCCGACGATGACGTTTTCCTTGAGGCCTGCCAGATCGTCGCCCTTGCCATTGACCGCCGCTTCCGTAAGGACGCGTGTGGTTTCTTGGAACGAGGCCGCCGAAATGAAGGAGCGGGTCTGGAGGCTCGCCTTGGTGATGCCGAGCAGCACCGGGGTCCCGGATGCTGGCCGCTTGCCTTCGGCAATGAGCTTCTCGTTGACCTCGTCCATCTCGACGCGATCCACCTGTTCATTGGCCAGGAAGTCGGACTCGCCCGGATCCTCGATCTCGACCTTCTGCAGCATCTGCTTGACGATCACTTCAATGTGCTTGTCATTGATGTTCACGCCCTGCAGCCGGTAAACCTCCTGGATTTCGTTGACCAGATAGGCAGCGAGTTCCTCGACGCCCTTGATCGCCAGAATGTCGTGCGGTGCCGGATTGCCGTCGACGATGTAATCGCCCTTCTCCACCACGTCGCCCGCCTGCAGATAGACGTGCTTGCCCTTCGGCACGAGGTATTCGATCGGATCAGATCCATCGTCCGGCACCAGCGAGATGCGGCGCTTGTTCTTGTAGTCGCGGCCGAATTGAATGGTCCCAGCCTTCTCTGCGATGATCGCTGCTTCCTTCGGACGACGCGCTTCGAAGAGTTCGGCAACACGCGGCAGACCGCCGGTGATGTCGCGCGTCTTCGCGCTGTCGAGCGAGATACGGGCAACCGCATCGCCCGCCTTCACCTTCGAGCCCGGATCGGCTGCGATGATCGCATCGACAGGGAGGAGGTAACGGGCTTCACCGCCACGCGCGAGCTTAGCGATCTTGCCAGCATCGTCCTGGATAACGATGGCGGGGCGCAGATCGGCCGAACGCTGGTTCGAACGCCAATCGATGACAACGCGCTTGGTGATACCCGTCGACTCGTCCGCCGTTTCGATGACCGATGCACCTTCGACCAGATCCTCGTAGTTAATGACGCCATCCACTTCCGACAGGATCGGACGTGTGTAGGGGTCCCATTCCGCGATGCGCTGGCCGCGCTTAATCTTGTCGCCTTCGTCAACCTTCAGGCGCGAACCATATTGCACGCGGTGAACCGCACGCTCATGGCCATCCGGCCCGACGATAACGACCGACAGATTGCGTCCCATCGCGATGAGATCGCCTTCCGAATTGCGTGCCACATTGCGATTGCGCATACGGACTTCGCCATCGAAATTCGACTCGATGAACGATTGATCCGCAATCTGCGCCGCACCGCCGATGTGGAAGGTGCGCATCGTCAACTGCGTTCCCGGCTCACCGATCGATTGCGCCGCAATGACGCCGACAGCTTCACCGATATTCACCGGCGTACCGCGCGCAAGGTCGCGGCCATAGCAGGTTCCGCAAACGCCATTTTTAGTTTCGCAGGTGAGAACCGAACGGATCTTCACTTCCTGAATGCCGGCGGCATTGATGCGGTCGATGTCGGTTTCCGACAACATCGTTCCCTTCGGCACGACCACGTCGCCCTTGGCGTCGATCATATCTTCAGCCGTCACACGACCGAGAATGCGCGAACCAAGCGAAGCGACAACCTGACCGGCGTCGATAATCGCACGCATCTTCAACCCGTTTTCCGAGCCGCAATCGCGTTCGGTGACGATTGAATCCTGCGCCACGTCGACGAGACGGCGGGTGAGATAACCCGAATTTGCCGTCTTGAGCGCGGTATCGGCAAGGCCCTTACGCGCGCCGTGGGTCGAGTTGAAGTATTCGAGAACGTCGAGGCCTTCTTTGAAGTTCGACTTGATCGGGCTCTCGATGATCTCGCCCGACGGCTTGGCCATAAGGCCACGCATCGCTGCGAGCTGACGCATCTGGGTCGGCGAACCGCGCGCGCCCGAATGGCTCATCATGTAGATAGAGTTGATCGGCTTGTCGCGGCCCGCATCGTCCTTCTGGACGGACGAGATGCGCGCCATCATCTCTTGCGCCAAACGATCCGAGCACTTCGACCACGCGTCGACAACCTTGTTATACTTTTCGCCCTGCGTGATGAGACCGTCATTGAACTGCTGCTCGTAATCCTTCACGAGCGCTTCTGTTTCAGCAACGATTGCCGGCTTGTTGTCCGGCACGACCATGTCGTCCTTGCCGAACGAAATGCCCGCCTTGAACGCGTTGGTGAAGCCCATCTGCATCGCGCGGTCGCAGAAAATGACCGTCTCCTTCTGACCGCAATTGCGGTAGACGGTGTCGATCATGTTCGAGATTTCTTTCTTCGTCATGAGCTTGTTCACGACGTCGAAAGTCACCTGCGGGTGGCTCGGCAGATGCTGCGACAGCACCACGCGACCGGCCGAGGTTTCGTAGATCTTCTTGAAGGGCTTGCCGTCATGGCCGATCCCTTC
>JAIYCE010000055.1 GCA_027488155.1 Hyphomicrobiales bacterium
CAACCCGTCGCGAATGTGGAAAATCAACTGATCGGAGGCTTGCACCGCCTCATAGACCTTGCCATCTGCGACTGCGCGGGCGAGCGAGGCATGGCGCTCGGCGGCAGGCAGCAGATCAATGTTCCGCGTGTAATAGAACCACGCCCGCCTTGCCATGGTCTGCAAGGGCGCCACCGCACGCGCAGCAAATGGATTGGCAGACACGCGCCCCAGCGTCAGATCGAACGCGTGGTCCGTTCGCATATAGGCGTCGAGATCATGAGCTTGCGAGGCAGCGAGCATGGCATCTGCACACGCCGCTAATTCCTTCCGCTGGTCCTGATTGGCATCGCGCGCGGCGTTCGCTGCGATCATGCGCTCAAGCACGAGCCGGACTTCAAGCGCCTGAATCACGTCCTGCGGGCGGATTGTCGCGACCATGATTCCTTTGCGTGGAAATACGATGAGAAGACCATCGTCAACCAATCGCTGGATTGCTTCGCGAACGGGTGTGCGCCCCATAGCGATCCGTGCGCCGAGCGTTTGCTCAGTGTAACGCCCACCAGGGGGCAATTCGAGCCGCACGATCTGGTCCTCGAGAAGGCGGTAGGCGGTGTCGGCAAGAGTCTCTGCGCCGGAACGCAAAGGCTCTCGTTCTGGTTCAGCTTGGACCTGCACTGCATTGACCGGCTTCATGCCCCTAATATATCAGAATCGCGTGATTGTTGAATGGTCCCTTCGTTGGTTTCTCAGCTGAGGGAGAATTTGCAATCGCGAGCCTGTGGCGGGAGGGCGCAATGAAGATCGCGGTGATCGGGGCAGGACTGGTTGGCCTCAACACGGCCCATCGGCTCGCCGATGAAGGCCATGAAGTAACAATCATCGACAAGGTTGGCCCCGCCAATGGTGCGTCGCGCGGCAATGCCGGCATGATCGCCCATACCGACATCGAGCCTTTGGCCAGCCCGCGCATGTTGCGCAAAGTGCCGCAAATGCTGCTCGATCCGCTGAGCCCGCTGGCCATCCGGCCCGGCTATGCGGTGCAGATTTTTCCTTGGCTTGTCCGGCTGCTGGCCGCCTCGACACCGGCCAACATGAAGCGCTCGATCGAGGCGATTGTTGCCATCCAGAGCCTCGCCCGCCCCGCTTGGGCCGAAACCGCTCAACGCCTCGATCTCAAAAGCTTCTTTCACGAGCGCGGCTCGCTTTATCTCTTCGACAGCCGTGCCAATTTTGAAGCGGCACGCCCGACCTATGCCCATCAGCGCGAACTTGGCATTCAAGTCGACGAATTGAATGGCGACGAAATCCGCCAGATGGAGCCTGCGCTCAACGACAAGATCATCGCAGCCGGTTACTTCCCCGATGCCGGCCATATCTCCGATCCGCGCCTCCTGACCGAGACGCTCTTCGCACGCGCCATCGAGCGCGGGATCACCTTCACCAAGGACGACATCCAGACGATTGCTGCGGGCGATCATGTCTCCGTCACAGGGCCCGACAATCGCCACACCACGTTCGACCGCGTAGTGATTGCCGCCGGCGCATGGTCAAGGCCGCTCGCCGAACAATTAGGTGATCGGATCCCGCTCGACACGGAGCGCGGCTATAATGTGTCTTTCCCCGGAACGACGGGGCTGATCTCCCGTCCCACATCTTTCCAAGGCTATGGCTTTGTTGCGACGCCAATGGAGACCGGGTTACGCATCGGTGGCGCGGTCGAACTCGGCGGTCTCAACCTGCCGCCAAACCACGCCCGCACCCGCGCGCTCTATGCCCGCGCGCAGAATTTCGTGAAGGGCCTGCCAGCCTATGAAAGCGGGACCGAATGGATGGGTTTCCGCCCATCCCTGCCCGATTCCATTCCGGTCATCGGTCGGGCGGCCGCAAGCCCGCATGTCATCTATGCCTTCGGGCATGGCCATTATGGTCTGACCCAATCGGCCGCGACCAGCGCGCTTGTCGCCGATCTCGTGGCCGGTCGCCAGCCCCCAATCGACCTCAAACCCTATGCGCCCAGCCGCTTTTGAATCGCCTTCTGAAAAACCGGATTCAATCTCTTAGCGAAAGCACGCAACACCATGGCATCACACACTTTCTTCTGCGTCGACGGGCACACTTGCGGCAATCCAGTGCGTCTGGTCGCCGGAGGCGGCCCGCAGCTCAAGGGCGCGAACATGGTCGAGAAGCGCGCCCATTTCCTTGCTGAGTATGATTGGATCCGCACTGGCCTCTGCTTTGAACCACGCGGGCACGACATGATGTCCGGGGCCATTCTTTACCCGCCGACGCGGCCCGATTGCGACATCGCATTCCTCTTCATCGAGACCTCGGGCTGCTTGCCCATGTGCGGCCATGGCACGATCGGTACCGTGACGATGGCACTCGAACGCGGCCTCGTAACACCGCGCGAACCCGGCCTCCTGCGCATCGACACGCCAGCTGGCTTGGTCGAGGCGCGCTACGTTCAGAATGGCGATTATGTCGATAGCGTAAGGCTGACCAATGTCCCAGCCTTCCTTCACTCCACTGGACTGACCGCTGAGGTCGAAGGCTTAGGGGAGATCGTCGCCGACGTCTCCTATGGCGGAAACTTCTACGCCATTATCGAACCGCAGAAGAATTACCCCGGGCTCGAACATGTGAACCCGTCCGACATTCTTCGCTGGAGCCCGAAGGTCCGCGCCGCGTTCCGGGCGAAGTACGAATTTGTCCATCCTGAGAACCCGGCCATCAATGGCCTCTCGCATGTCCTGTGGACAGGCACGCCCACTCACCCAGAAGCCCATGCCAAGAACGCCGTGTTTTATGGTGACAAGGCCATCGACCGCTCACCTTGCGGCACCGGAACATCGGCCCGCATGGCCCAATGGGCGGCACAAGGCAAACTCAAGGTTGGTGACGATTTCGTGCATGAGAGCATTATCGGCACCCTGTTCAAAGGGCGGGTCGAGAAAGCCGTCAAACTAGGCAATCGTGATGGTATCGTGCCCTCGATCGAAGGCTGGGCCCGCATGACGGGGTACAACACCATCTTTATCGACGACCGCGACCCCTTGGCGCATGGCTTCCAAGTCAAGGATCGTGACTGAACAGATTGCTGCCGCAATGCACAACGGCACAATAAAATCCCGATGATCCAAGATTTTGCAGAATTTTGTGCAGAATTTCTTGTTTACATGAGAACGAACTTCTCATCTCTTGATTTTTTCACAACGTCAGGCCTGCCACATTGTGGGGCGCTGAACCCGTTGCTATGACTGAGGTCAACGCCGCCATCGAGGGCATGGACCTTGCCTAGAACATCAGGGGGTCCAGATGGTCTCGAAGAGAGCGGTTGAGGGGAGCGAATTTAAATGGAAGTCTTTGTCCAGCAGCTCATCAATGGGCTGACGCTGGGGTCCATCTATGGCCTCATCGCGATCGGCTACACGATGGTTTTCGGCATCATCGGCATGGTCAACTTCGCCCATGGCGACGTGTTCATGGTCGGTGCGTTCATTGCGCTAATCTTTTTCCTTCTGTTATCGACATGGTTCGGCTGGGCGCTCATCCCCGCCCTGATGATTGTTCTGGTGCTCGGCATGGTCTTCACAGGCCTATGGAACTGGGCGATCGAACGGGTCGCTTATCGGCCACTGCGCGGCTCATTCCGCCTTGCACCGCTGATCTCGGCAATCGGCATGTCGATTTTCCTCTCAAACCTTATTCAAGTCGTGCAAGGCCCGCGTAATAAGCCGGTGCCGCCCATGTTCACGCAATCCGTGCCGCTCTTTACGGAAAACGGCTACACGGTTGCCATTGGATACAAACAGATTGCGATCATGGTGATCACGGTCGTGTTGCTCGCCGTGTTCTGGTACATCGTGCAGAAGACATCGCTCGGTCGCGCGCAACGCGCTTGCGAGCAGGACCAAAAAATGGCCGCGCTGCTGGGCGTCGATGTCGACAAAACAATTTCGCTGACATTCGTGATGGGCGCTGCGCTCGCCGCTGTCGCGGGTGTGATGTACATCATGTACTACGGCGTCGTGAACTTCTCGGACGGTTTCGTACCGGGCGTGAAAGCTTTTACTGCGGCGGTGCTTGGGGGCATCGGTTCCTTGCCGGGCGCCGTGCTTGGCGGTCTTCTGATCGGTCTCATCGAGACAATGTGGTCGGCCTATTTCTCGATCGACTACAAAGACGTCGCCGCCTTCTCGATCCTTGCCATCGTGCTCGTCTTCCTACCGACCGGCATTCTCGGCCGTCCGGAAGTGGAGAAGGTCTAAGCTATGGCGCAAGCATCGCTCGACGCCAAACCGGCGGCCCAACCCACGCGGTTTGAACGCGCCTTCAAGGATGCGTTCATCGCCGCACTCGTGATGCTCGGCCTTTCAGTGCCGATCCTGGCCCTGCGTGCCGAACAGAATATGAGCAATGAGGTCATCCTCATTCCACGGCCTTGGCTCGTGGTGATCTGCTGCCTCATCGTCTTCGTGGGACGCCTGCTTCTCGGCCTGTTTGTATTCAACCGTGCGCCGGGCGCAAAGCCGCTCGTTGAAACACCATCGGCGGTGAAAACCGCGTGGGCCAAATTTGCGCCCTATGCGGCGCAAGTTGGGCTCGGCGCCATCATCGCCTATCCGCTTGTGGCCCTTTATCTTGGCGGCCCGCAAGGCGCGATCAAATGGATCGATAATTTCGGCATCCAAATTCTGATCTACATCATGCTCGGCTGGGGTCTGAACATCGTTGTCGGCCTCGCGGGACTGCTCGATCTTGGCTATGTCGCCTTCTATGCAGTGGGTGCCTATTCCTACGCGCTGATCGCCACAAAAGTGATCCCGGCGACCTTTCCCGACCTTGGTGTCTGGGCGTTCTGGATCTGCCTGCCGGTGGCAGGCATTCTGGCCGCGATGTGGGGCGTTATTCTCGGTTTTCCGGTCCTACGCCTGCGCGGCGACTATCTCGCCATCGTCACACTCGCCTTCGGCGAAATCATCCGCCTTGTACTCATCAACTGGGTCGATTTCTCGGGCGGTTATGCTGGGATCTCCTCAATTCCAAGACCAAGTTTTTTCGGCATTCCGTTCAATGCGTCCGAAAGCGGTTTTGCGGCCAGGTTCGGCCTTGAATTCTCGCCGATTTACCGCACGATCTTTCTCTATTACGTGATCCTCGTTCTTGCGCTCGTCACCGCTTTTGTGACGATTCGATTGCGCAGGCTCCCGGTGGGGCGCGCTTGGGAAGCGTTACGCGAGGATGAAATTGCGTGCCGCTCCCTCGGTATCAACACCGTATCGACAAAGCTGACAGCGTTCGCGACGGGCGCACTGTTCGGTGGCTTCGCAGGCGCATTCTTCGCCGCGCGTCAGGGCTTTATCTCGCCCGAGAGTTTCGTGTTCCTTGAATCGGCGCAAATTTTGGCGATCGTCGTCTTGGGCGGCATGGGAAGCCTGTTCGGTGTCGTCATTGCCTCGATTGCCCTTGTTGGCGGCATCGAAATTCTGCGCGAGCTCGATTTCCTCAAAGCCATTTTCGGTTCGGACTTCGATCCAACGCAATACCGTATGCTGATCTTCGGCCTCGCCATGGTGCTCATGATGCTCTGGAAACCACGCGGCCTGATCTCTCACCGCGAACCGACGGTGTTCCTGAAGGAACGCAAATCAATCTCGGGGTCGCTCGTGCAGGAGGGCCATGGCTGATGACCACGCCCCTTCTCAAAGTCGAGCATTTGACAATGCGTTTCGGCGGGTTAACCGCTATTGGCGATCTAAGTTTCGAAGCTCATTCGGGACAGATCACAGCGTTGATCGGCCCCAACGGTGCAGGCAAGACCACCGTGTTCAATTGCATCACGGGCTTCTACAAACCGACAGAAGGCATGATCACGCTGACCCAGCCCGACGGTCAAAAATTGCTGCTCGAACGTCTGCCGGGTCACGACATCAACTGGAAGGGCCGCGTTGCGCGCACCTTCCAGAACATTCGCCTGTTCGGCGGCATGACGCTGCTCGAGAACCTGTTGGTCGCACAGCACAATGTCCTTATGAATGCGTCAGGACTTTCGATCCTCGGCATCTTCGGTGCGCGGAGCTACAAGCGTGCCGAAAAGGAAGCGATCGAACTCGCTGAATACTGGCTTGAGAAGACAGGCCTTATCGATCGCGCTGACGATGCTGCCGCCGATCTGCCCTATGGCGATCAGCGCCGTCTCGAGATTGCACGCGCCATGTGCACCCAGCCGCTGCTTCTCTGCCTTGACGAGCCGGCCGCCGGACTCAACCCCCGTGAATCGCTCCTGCTCAATGATCTCCTGATCTCGATCTGCCGCGAGCACAAAACGTCGATCCTTTTGATCGAGCATGACATGTCTGTGGTGATGCAGATTTCCGATCATGTCGTCGTGTTGGATTATGGCCGCAAGATTGCCGATGGTCCGCCCGATGCGGTGAAGAACGATCCGAAAGTTATCGCCGCCTATCTCGGCGTCGAGGATGATGAGGTCGAGAAGACAGAGGCTGAAATTGCCACCATTGCGGCGCATGCGAAAGGAGACGCGCGATGAGCAACGCTCTCCTCTCCGTGCGCGGCGTCAAAACCTATTACGGCAACATCATCGCACTTAAAGGCGTCGATCTCGACGTCAATCAAGGCGAGATTGTTACTATCATCGGGGCCAATGGTGCCGGCAAGTCCACCTTGATGATGACCGTCTTTGGCAAGCCGCAAGCGCGCGAAGGCCAGATCATCTTCAACGGCCAAGACATTACGCGCATGCCGACGCATGAGATCGCGCGTCTGCGCATCGCGCAATCGCCTGAAGGCCGCCGCATCTTCCCGCGCATGACGGTGTTCGAGAATTTGCAGATGGGGGCCGCCATCACCGGCATGCAGCATTTCGACGAAGACTTGGCGAAGGTTTACGCGATCTTCCCGCGACTGAAGGAACGTGCCGAACAGCGGGGCGGCACGCTTTCAGGTGGCGAACAGCAAATGCTGGCGATTGCGCGCGCCCTGATGGCACGTCCGAAACTGCTTCTGCTTGACGAACCCTCGCTCGGCTTGGCTCCGTTGATCGTGAAGCAAATTTTCGACTCGATCCGCGAATTGAACCGGACGGAAGGACTTACCGTCTTTCTCGTCGAGCAGAACGCCAACCACGCTTTGAAACTCGCCCATCGCGGTTATGTCATGGTCAATGGCGTGATCACGTTGAGCGGCACCGGCGCAGAATTGCTTGCTAATCCGCAAGTACGCGCTGCCTATCTTGAAGGCGGGCATTGAGGGCACGACCATGCAGGGCATTCTCTACGAAGAACATTCAGCCTGGTTGTTCATTCTGGTGACAATCATCATGGGCGGAGCCGCTGCATGGGCCTCGGGCCGGGCGATTGCTCTGACATGGCGCCCGTTCTGGCAACTCTTCCCGACGCTGGCCTTTCTCGGCTTTGCGGTGCGCTTTATTCAC
>JAIYCE010000093.1 GCA_027488155.1 Hyphomicrobiales bacterium
AGGAGACGCTTTTCCCACCAGACAAGCACCATGTTGATCGAGATTGAGACGATCATCACTAGCAGAATCAGCGGATACATCGTTGCATTGTCGAAATTATTGTAAGCAAAGGCTATCTCAAAACCAACGCCATTTGTCGACATCACAAATTCGGAACCGATGATACCGATTAAGGCATAGGCGACAGCAAATTTGATGCCTGTCAAAACATAAGGTGTTGCTGATGGTAGTGTAATTTTTATCGCAGTAGCGAAGCGGCTTAGTCGTGCCATACGTGCTGTTTTGAGGAGAACGCGTGGAACACGATCAAGTCCGTTCAATGTGTTCACAATAACGGCGACAACACCCAGCATAAAGGCAATGATGATTTTCGGTGCATCGCCCAGACCGAAAAGAATGATCAGAAGTGGATAAAATGCGAGAACTGGTATGGCGTAATAGGTTGCAAAAAAGGGATCAAGCGCATGGCGCAATGGCTTGGCCGCGTGAATTATAACTCCAGCTGCGATCCCGACAGTTACAGCGAAGACGAAAGCTGTCGCTGCGTTTGACAGGGTTTTTACGATGGTTGCGTTGAATTTTCCTGTGACGACGATCCGCCATAGATCAAGTGCAATCCGGCTTGGCGGCGGCATAGTGAAATTGTCGATGACGCCCACGCGACATAGGATTTCGATCAGGCCGATCAAGCCGCCGATTACCAAAAGACGCAACAGGCCAGTGAATGTCATGCCGCTGCACCGCTCCGCGCGATGGCTTTCATCGACTCGCCACGCAACCATTGCCAAAGATGGGCCGTTATCTTTCCGAAATCCTCAGTTTCGACGATTCGACTATCCCGATCGGCACCCCACCCCGTTTCGACGATATCCAGAAGGCGGCCCGGTCGGGCTGACATGACACCAATGCGATCAGCCAACATCGCCGCTTCGTCAAGTGCGTGCGTAATCAAAAAAATTGTTGCACCCGTTTCACGCCAAAGACGAAGCAATTCTTCGCCCATGAGCAGACGCGTCTGCTGATCAAGCGCGCCGAAGGGCTCATCCAGCAAGATCAAGCGCGGTTGCAGCACGAGTGTGCGCGCGATACAGACGCGCTGGCGCATACCGCCCGATAGCTGCGCCGGATAGCTTTTGGCGAAAGGCGTAAGCCCCATCATAGCTAAAGCCTGTTCTACACGTTTATCGATCTCCGAAGAGGTCAACTGCGTTTGTCGTAGGCCGAAGGCGATATTATCGAAGACCGTCATCCACGGAAAACATGCGTCTTCTTGGAATACAACACCAACACCATCCATGACTTCCCCATGGATTGGCTTGCCTTCGAAGCGGACATCCCCTTCGGTGACCTCTGACAGGCCCGCAAGAACTTCAAGCAGCGTTGACTTTCCGCAACCCGACGGTCCCACAACTGCGAAAAATTCCCCGCGTTTCAAATCAAGATCGATGGGGCCGAGGGCATGAACGGAAGCCCCCCCGTCGGCGCCACGAAATATCTTCGTGACGCCACGGAGGCTGACATGAATATCAGTTTTGTTGTGTTGGCTCATTTGAGTTTGCGAATATCATCAGGGAGGAATTGAGTATCGATCATCTTTGTCACATCAGCATCACCCTGAATGGCGCCGAGCGACTTTTGAATATCGATCATCCTCTTGAGGCCTTCGATATTGATCTGACCAGAACCCCAGTATTCGACACCCTGTGTTCTCGACGCCACGAGGTTGCGTACGGCTGAACGAGCGACTGCGGGAGACAGATTATAGTGCTTGGCGACGATATCGCCTGCCTCATCGGGATTAGCGATCATGAACTCCACCGCTTTGCGGCGGGCACGAATGACGGCGCGAATGAAATCGCCTTTTTCTGCTGCCATATTGGCCGTGGTAACGCCCACAACATTCGATAGGGGAGGAAGGATGTCGCTGGCAAAAGCGATGGGGCGGAGCTTGTCTTTGTATTGCGCCCAAAGCGGTTCGGGGATCGGTGCAACATCGATCATGCCGGTGCCGAGCGCAGCATAGCCTTCGCCGAAGCCACCTGTGCGGACAAGCTCAACGTCGCTGGGCTGTAGCCCTGCCTTTTGAGCGACCATCTGGGCCAGAGCTTGGCTTGTGGAACGAGGATTAGTAAAGCCAATCTTCTTTCCTTTGATGTCTGCCAGCGTTTTAATCGGTGAGTCCGGTTTTACGGCCCACACGAACTCAGCAACGGTGAGCACATTGTCCGAGATAATCCGGAGATCGGCACCTTGCGTGATCGCTGCGACCACCACACCCGGATTAACCTCTCCATAAGGCACTCCGCCGGCAATCATGTTGCGGAGCGAAGTACCGCCGCCTGCTGACGTGATGATTCCGTCAACCTGAATCCCTTCGGCTTTGAAGAACCCTTTATCGAGCGCAACGGCGTATGGCATACCATTGGCCGAAACACCGAAATTGCCTACGGCGATTTGCTCAGCTTGCGTGGGCGTCGCAAATGCGAGCGCCACTGCACAAGCTGCTATCCATGACGAAGTCTTCCTCTGGGTCATTTGTTGTCCTCCGTGAGACGTCGGCGTTTTGTTATTTTTATTGGCGCAGGATCGCGCGTTTGGTTGAAAGCGGTCAAGCCTGTCATGTGTTCAGCTCTTGCCGGGCGCAGCCTGGCGTAGCATGGCATTCGATGTCGCGCGGGCATATTCCGGCGCTACCGATACATCGACAACAGCAACACCACCGCTACGAACATGCATAACAGCTTTTCCGAGCGCATAATTTAGCTTTGTTGGTGTATCAACATCACCAATTCCCAACGCACCTTGTCCTTCGGCAAGCTTTGCCAAGTCAATCGGTGGATCTTCCATCCGCAAACCGATGGACCGGTTTTCAATGGGACGACCGCGAAGACGTGCCATGCGCTCTTGATGCAGTTCATCGTTGAAGAATGAACGATTATTAGCCACCAAAATCAGGAGAGGCACACGATAGTGCACAGCGGTCCATAAGGCGGTCACACCCATCAGAAAATCGCCGTCGCCCAAAACGGCAACGGGCAAACGTTGATGGCCACCATCACGCAAAGCGAGAGCGGCACCCACGGCCATTCCTGGGCCTGAGCCAATCCCACCGCCGCCATCAAAGCCAATGTAATCAAGCGGTCCGTTGAAGCAACAGCAAGCGCCTGGCCAGCCCAGCGGCAGGCGGAGATAAGACGGTGCCTCTGCCGCGAGTGCGTCAACAATGGTGCGTGCCATCGCGTCGACTGAGATTCGGCCATCAATGATTGAGGGACCTTTTTCCGCTTCAGCGCGGGGAATAGCCACAGGAATTTTAGCCGGGCTGTCTGCAAGGTCCTGCAACAGGCATTCAACTAAACGATCCGGCGAAGCGAGCAGATTTAGATCGGCAGGGGGAAGCGCCTGATAATCCATACTCCAACCATTGTGGATGTATTGATCGAGCGAACAAAGGATGATGTTGGCTTTTGGAAGCTTTCCTGCGCAGGCCTGCCGCATTGTCCCTGCTGGGTCAATCCAATCCAGAACGAGAATGACGTCTGCATCGCGGATCAGGCTTCCAGCCTCGGGCGTCACATAAAGCGTTGGAGGAAAAGGCTGAGCTGGATGGGTCGTGGGAAAGGATGCGCCGGTTTTGATATCGGTAAGGACGTGAGCACCGAGCTTTTCTACAAGTGCAATGCGACGATCCCACTCGTCCTGTGTGGGTGAAACGCGCCCCATCATGACAAGTGGGCGAGAGGCATTCTTCAGCATACTCGCCGCACGCTTAAGAGAGGCATCATCAGGATCGCCCGAAGTCGGCAGTGCATGGCGGGTCAGATCGGGCATATCCGGCAGTGTGGCGAGCGGCTCCTCTTGTAAAGCTGCGTCAAGGCACACATAGGTCGGACCTGCCGGTGCGGTTACAGCAATTTGATGCGCACGGACTAACGCTTCAAGTGCAGCGGGAACGGATCCGGGTTGATTGTCCCATTTGGTGTAACCACGCACCAGCGCACCAAGATCGCTTGACGTATGTATCCAATCCACCCAAGGGCGGCGCGCCATCGCGTCTATTGGGCCTTGGGCGCCAATAATGAGCATAGGAATGCGGTCACACCATGCGTTGAAAATCGCCATAGTCGCATGCATGAGACCGACATTGCTGTGGAGTGCCACTGGCATAGGTTTCCCAGTTACACGCGTCCAGCCATGGGCGATTGAAACGGCACTCTCTTCATGCACGCACAAGAGAAGCTCGGGGTTTTTATTTCCGAGATAATTAACGAGGCTATCGTGCAGGCCACGGAAACTCGCACCGGGTGTCAGCGCGATGTATGGAAAGCCCAAATCGCGCAGCAATAGCGCCATGGGATCACTGCCGAAGACGGCCGGTTTTGCCTGCGCTTCTGTGCTCATAGATTTCTGTCCTCTTTCCGATGCGCTCATTGATGTTCAAGCCCCGTTTCGTAAATCCAAGGGCGCTGAACGCGATCGGCCTTAGTGAAGGCATGAATATCATCGCTATGGTTTAACGTTGTTGCGATGTCATCATCGCCGCGCAACAAGGCTTCGCGACGAAAATCAGGAACGGAAAACGAAACGCTTTGTCCAATACGGTCCGTTAAAGTCATTCCGCTCAGATCGACAATCAACTCCGCACAGGCAACATCGGAGTTAATGGATGTGACCAGTGTCGCAAGAGCCTGCGGCGCTAAAATCCCAGCAAGTAGGCCGTTACGAAACGCGTTTTCATAGAAAATGTCTGCAAAGCTGGGTGCAAACACTGCTTTAATGCCAAATCGGACAAGTGCCCATGCAGCCGCCTCGCGTGAACTGCCACAACCAAAGTTTTCACCAGCCAACAAGATCGTCGAATGCTCAAATCCTGATTGATTGAGAATGAAGTCCGGATTTGCTTTCCCATTATCGTCGTAGCGCCACAGCGCAAAAAGGCCGGTTGCGAGGTTGGTATCAGTCGTTCGCAGATAAGGTGCAGGAATGATTGCATCGGTATTGATGTTTTTGCGCGGCAAAGGCGCAGCGATACCGGAAAAATTCTCGAAAGGCTGGCCCTTCATGCAAGCCTCCGTACGTCGGTAATCATGCCTGCGACAGCGGCAGCGGCAGCCATGGCAGGACTGGAAAGATGCGTACGGGCGCGAGGACCCTGACGATTTTCGAAGTTCCTGTTCGATGTAGCAACACATCGCGCGTTGGGCGGAACAATATCTTCATTTATGCTCACGCACATGGAACAACCCGCGCTACGCCATTCAAAACCAGCATCGATAAAGATGCGATCAAGGCCCTTGTCTTCAGCCGCTTTCTTGACGCTGGTCGAACCTGGAACCACGAGCGCACGCACATGGCGGGCAACATGCCGGCCGCGAACAATCGATGCGGCGGCTTCAAGATCTGAGAGGCGAGCATTGGTGCATGATCCAATGAACACCATATCGATGGGTGTTCCTGCAATGGGACGTCCTGGCGTCAGGCCCATATAAGAAAGCATGGACTCGGTGCGTTCGCGCAGATCGCGATCGGCCATTGTGTGCGGATCAGGGAGTGGTTGATCGACACCAATGACGTCTTGCTGCGTGGTGCCCCAAGTTATTTGTGGCGCAGCCTGGCTCACATCAAAGCTTAACTCACGGTCGAATTGAGCGTCCGCATCAGTATGTAATTGTTTCCAAGAATCGACAGCGCGGTCCCACATCGCACCCTTAGGTGCGAAGGCACGATCCTTGATGTAGGCGAATGTCGCTTCGTCTGGCGCAATCAGACCGAGGCGCCCGCCTAGTTCAATCGACATGTTGCATACGGTGAGGCGCCCTTCGACCGAAAGGGCGCGAATGGCCGGGCCCGTATATTCGATGGCATGCCCGGTCCCAACCGCGATCCCGAACGTACCCAGCGCATGAAGGATAAGGTCTTTGGCGGTAATGCCCGGCCCGGCCTGGCCTTCGAAATTGATTCTCAGCGTTTTGGGCCGCGGAAGCACTAAGGTCTGTGTGGCCAGCACATGCTCGACCTCACTTGTTCCGACACCGATCCCGAGCGCACCGAGCCCACCGGCCGTCGAAGTATGACTGTCCCCGCAGGCCACAATAGTGCCGGGCAAAACAAGCCCGAGTTCCGGGCCGATTACATGGACGATGCCTTGCCTTGTATCGCCAAGGCCAAAAAGCCGAATACCATGGGCTGCTGCGTTACGCGCCATGAGGCCAATCAACTCGCGGCCCGTTGGGTTGCTATCCGCGTCGCGGTTAAGTTCAGTTGAAACAATGTGATCCTGCGTTGCGCAGGTAAGGGCAGGGAAAGGAACCGGGCGGGCCGCTTCGGCGAGCCCCCGAAAGGCCGTCGCTGACGTGGTTTCTTGCAGGATATGCCGGTCAACGAAAATCAGGTCTCGCCCCTCGCCCATCGAGCGAATACGATGAGAATCCCATATTTTCTCGAATAAAGTGCGGCCCGACATGACGTCTCCGGTCATTGGCTCCGCGTTCCTCCGATGAAATCGGCGACGCTCGTGCAAGCGCAATGTTTCGGCTTGTATCCACAGAGCACAAACGATAAATTCAAACTTCGATTGAGGAATACTCATGTGAAAACGTCACGACGGCTCCCGCCGCTTAACGCTGTACGCGCCTTTGAGGTGGCTGCGCGGCTACAGAGTTTTAAAATGGCAGGCGAAGAGCTTGGCGTGACCCCCGGAGCAGTGAGCCGTCAGATCGAAGCGCTCGAGGACAGTTTGGGGATCCGTCTTTTCGATCGCCTCCACCGCAAAGTAGACCTTACAGCTTCGGGGCGTCTGTTCTTCGGCGAGGTCAGCCCGGCCCTTCAACGCATTGCCAATGCGGCGGAAGCGCTCTGGGAAGGGCAGGAAAGCCGTGTTCTGCGGATCAAATTGCCGCCGACCTGCGCCATTCGCTGGCTTGTACCGCGGCTTGCGCGCTTTCACGCTCTTTTTCCCGATATTTCTGTTCAAGTCACGACATCGCATGAGCCCGTGGATTTTGAGCGTGAACCGATCGACGCCGCGATTTATTGGGGGGAGGCCCTGCCGCGTGGCCTTGCAGGCCAGAGGCTATTCGGCGAGCAACTTGCGATAGTCTGCAGCCCTAAACTCCTCGCGCGCCATAGCTGCAGCCAAATAGCGGCCAACGCACTCCCGAAGCATGTTCTACTCCACTCATTCCGTCGGCCGGACGATTGGCGCTTCTGGTTTTCTGCCGCTGGCCTGCCCGATGTGGCGTTGGATCGCTTTCTGCTGTTTGAAAACTCAAGCTTGACCTACCAAGGCGCCATTGACGGACTGGGCGTCGCGATCGCCCAACTCGCCTTTGTCAGCGACGACCTCCGCGAGGGGCGGCTTGTCATTGCAAATGACCAGATTGTTGACACGACAACAGCCTATTTCCTCACCTACCCGCGCGAACGTGCCCATCTGGCGCGCATAAGAGCCGTCACTCAATGGCTTGGCTCCGTCTGACAGCGGCGCGGGCTTTTCTTCTTAAGGCTGTGGCCGGAAGATTGCAGTTCTTCAACTCACGGTCATTGTCGTTTTGAGCCGCAATAAAATGAATGAGCTCATTTAAGGATGGCGCGTTCGTTTAAATCTTTTCTCGGTATAAAGAGCACAAGATATGTACCACATACGCCTAGTTGCGAGATGGCACAGACGGCATAGAACGCTGCAAACTATTGATTTTAAACCCGCCATCTATTTAAGCGTGACGAGCTCTGGGTTTTCGAGATGACTTTCCAAAACATCCAAAAAGAGGCCGACATGATAGCCGTCAATCAGACCGTGGTGTGTCTGAAATGCAAAGGGCGCCTTGATTCGATCGTTATCTGTGTACATTTTCCCAATGCTGAATACAGGTACTGAAGCGAAGCGACTCGAATAGGGAAATTGGAGCGAAGTAAAACTGTTCCAAGGATTGACTGTGATGAAGACCAACCCCTGATTAGAAGACCCCACGTTTTTATCTTGACCCAATCCGGCGATACGATTGATCTCCAAATTCTCCTTATAATCATTCTTAAAATCGTCGGTATAAACACCTCTTGAAAAATATAGCTTTTTATCTGCAGAGAGAACCGTAAAGGCGGGTATTATTTTATCATATTCAACAAGCTTGCCGTCTTGAATCCGATATTTAAACTCTTGCACGCGATTATTAGCGCGCGCGATAATGAAACCCATGAAAAGGGAAAATTTGTAGTTATTTTTATCAATGTAATCCTTAAGCTTCGTCACATCGATTTGGATTGTCCGCGTTGCGACCGGTATTTCAAATGTACAAAAATGTTCGAATAACTCTTTCCTATCATAAGAGTTCATATCGACTGGTTTACATTTTGGCCATTCGAACATACGATTCTCCTCTCGACTTACGGCAATAGAGCCGGTTGACTCATCTTTTGTTCTTGACCGTATGGTATTTGTGATACGCACAGCTCAAGATTCTTGAAAAATTGCGCCATAAGTTGCGGATTTTTTTTCGAAAGTCGATTGATTAAATGTCTAGCGATGACAATGAATGTTGAATCACTCAATGCTAAAGATGTGTATGTTCTTCCTCTTTCTTGATAAGATTCTTTTTCACCAAAGCTATCACCGGAAGCCAAAGTATATTCTTTTCTATTTGGGTCACGAGCAACGATCTGAACTGTCCCTTCTAAGATCAAAAAAAGATCATCTTCTTGTTGGCCTTCTTTGAATATTATCTGATTTTTGCGGTATTGTATAACCTTACATTCGGATAAAATCGTCTGCATGTCTGCAAGCGACATGTTAAAGAATATATCCTTCTCCGCTTGCCTTCTGCTGGTTAGATGGTTTTCAATGGCCTTATGTATTTCTTTTTCTGTTACGTCACGTACGAAGACGTCGAGCTTTTTTCCAAATTGACGGTAAAACCAATCTACCGATGCCTCTTGGACTCTATTTTCTTTGTGGTCGCCGATCGCCTTTAACAAAGGCGACTTTATGCTTTTCATATAATCCCAATCATAGACCGCCTGGATAATCGGTATAGTTACTCCAATGGAGTCTGGATATGCGGGCGCATAAAAGCGGAACGCTAATTGCTGGTATAATTCAATCATTGATGGACTGCAGATCGAGAACAAAAAAACAATGCCATCTCGCAAAAGATCTTGATATATTTGGGATGTGAGCCGTATGGCAGCAAGCGTACCCCGATATTCTGGTAAAATTACAAATTTAGTGGATACGGCGACTGACTTTGGAAAATGTTCAATGAAGTTATCGAGTTGCCAGCCATCAGCGATTTCTTTTGATATGTGGTTCGATAATTCACAAGCTTTGGAATAGACAACGCGTGCAGTGGCAACGACGCGATCCTGATCGATAACGACATATATATTCGAAAAAGCATCTATTTCATCGCAATCGATTTGTCTTTCATGATCGACGCTATCGATCAGATAACCCATCTCATTTATAAAAACGTCGTATCGCAAACGAAAAGCTTGCTCAGCATACGCGTCCTTACTTTTGCAGCAGATAATTTTCACGTTTTATTGCCGAGAAATACGCCATTTAGAATATACATAATTTATCCCAGGTCTTCCATCAATAAGCAGTTGGAAGATGGCTCACGATTCAGACAAAATGGAGACGTTTGATCGAGATTGATTTGAAGAAATGCTTATGGTGCACCCATAAAACACGCACAGCGCTTCCTATCTTCTTAGGATTAGGCCAAATCTGAATAGACTGTAACATCAGCCCCGACATAACCTTACCTTAGGGAATGGAAAGGCTTTTAACGAACTGGCACCCGGCGTGTCGCTGGGCATCAGATGGCAACTGCTCGCTCGAATTTTGTTTCAAGAAATTCTCGTCATTTTTTAAGAAACAGTCTATTTCAACGGTGAGAGCCTTGAGGGCTAGAATCGTGACCGAAATTGAAACGTTTCATCTTGAGTGGTTTTTTGTGAGGGAACATGTTTGAATTGAATGAGCCACTTGCAAAACTGGATGTAAGTGACGTTTCGCGTTTTGCCGATCAGTCGATCTTGTCATTATTTGCCTTTTTGCGCTCGCATGAACCCGTTCATTTCTGCGAATCTTCACCTCATGGGGCGTATTGGTCGATTTCACGCTTTTCCGACATCGTCAGTATAGAAGCAGATCCAAAACGTTTTTCGTCGCGTTCAGGATTTACCCTTGCTGATATCGACAGCGATTTTAAACACCGGTCGATTTTGTCCAGTGATGGTCAAGATCATCTTCGCCAGCGTCGTGCGATTGCACCACTTATGACCGTTGACGGAATCAATGCGCTTGAAGTGACCGTAAAAAAAGCGGCAGTTGAGATACTCGACTCAGTACCTTTAGATAAACCCTTTGATTGGGTTGAGCGGGTTTCCATTGCTCTCACGGGTCGTATGCTTGCAACGATGATGGGTGCTCCGCATTCTGATTTTCAAAAGCTTATCCATTGGAGCCATATTGCCTCGATCATTCCGGGACCGAATGCCGATTTAGGAAGCTTTGAAGAGAAAGATCGCCTGTTGGAAGACTGTTACCGATATTTTTTGGCACGCCGCGATATATCGGTTGCATCGCCATTATCCCTTAATTTTGTTTCTCTATTGGCTCACATGAAGCGAGAAATGGAAGTTGATGAATATCTGTCAACGATCATCATTCTCATCGTTGGCGGCAATGAAACGACGCGAAATTCCATTTCGGCAAGCGTTGTGTTCTTTGATCAATTTCCAGAACAGAGAGACCTTTTTTACAATCATCCAGAACTGATGGAATCCGGAATATCCGAAATCATCCGGTATCAGACACCATTGATATATATGCGTAGGACGGCGACGGAAGATGTCGAAATAGGCGAAAAGACGATCAAAAAAGGCGACAAGGTGGTCATGTGGTATCTATCAGGAAATCGCGATGAGGACGCGATTTCTCAACCAGATGAGTTCATCATAAACAGAATGCGCGCAGGACGGCATTTGTCCTTCGGCTTCGGTCCACACAGATGCATAGGCCGTCGGCTAGCGGAAATGCAAATACGTGTCCTCTGGGAAGAAATTATTCGCCGGAAATGGATCATCCAGCCGACTGGAAACACCGAAAGGACTGTTTCTAATTTCATCAACGGGTTCAATAAGCTTGAAGTGATAATCCGAAACTAAGATAACGCAATGTTGCCTATCCCAGCGGGCGATAGCCAGTGCGTTCCTAAAAATGCCTTTGCAGCGCTTTACTCTGCTTTTTCGATCGATTTGAGTGGCGGTTTCGTATCAGATTTTGTGTTCTCGCCCTCAAAACCATTTAATATGACGGGCAGTCCGCCAGGGCCATTGCCCATGATGACGAATTTCGTATTTGGCGATTCTGACAATTTGACCGTTGCTTGAATGCCCGTCCATCTCAAATAAGCGTCCGAAATCGTTGGCGTAACGATTTCCTGAAATCGCTTAATTCCCTCAGCCTCAATTTCTTTGCGCTTGCTTTCGAGCAGTTCGCGTTCAACACGAAACTGGTATTCCTTGACATATTCCGCTTCAGAAAACTTTCTATCGATGGCGTACCGCAAGGCTTCCGGCAGCTCAACGTCGGTGATTAAGACATCTTCGACTCGAATGAGATCCAAGTCCAATTCCGGCACGAGACGCCCGCCTAAACTATTGTGAGCCTGCTCGACGGTTATGGTCATATAAATTTGGTTCTGAATATAGTTGCGCCTTACAGCATAGACATCTTCAGCTGGATAGCGAGAAATTGATTCTCGAACGACCGATCCGATACTGGGGACTATTAGCGTATCAAAATAGTCAGGACCAATTGTTTTGTGAAGGATCGCAACATTCTTATCTCTTACGGACCATCGAATGGTGATGGATACATAGAAACTGAGACCATTATTTGCAACGACGCGATACGTAGAGGAAGCGGCCTGCGTACGCGCATTGTAGACGAATATTTTATCCCACGGAAAAATGAGATGGATACCTTCTCTTTTTGGCGCTGAAACCACATCAGTTCCACCAAAAAATCGCCACCACATCACACCGACGTGACCGGCGGGGATGGTAATAACAATATGTCTCCATAAGAGAATGAAAGAGAAAACAACAACGAACAACGTTATGAATAGCGTTGCTTTCGTGACACGGAAGATATTCTTCTCATTCATGACCATGTTAGCCCACTGCCCTCAGCTCGCCATCTTCCATGTGGTAACGACAGTCAGCAATGTGAAAATATCTTTCATCATGCGTCACGACGATCAATGTCTTTCCAGCTGCTTTGATTGAAGGAAGAATCTGTTCGTAAAAATAGGCCCGAAAGCCAGGGTCCTGGTCGGCCGCCCACTCATCGAGGATCAAGATCGGCTTATCTTCAGACAATGCGATCGCGAGCGCCAGACGTTTTCTTTGTCCTGTCGACAACTGATCAGGCGCGTAGGAATGATCCAATTGCACTCGTCCAGCCAGACCAACCAATTTGAGGTGAGTCTCAAGGCTCTGCTTTTCTTCATTGGTCATGCCATAAAGCGCGCTAAACGTATGGAAATCAGCAAACACTGTCGCAAAAAGGCTCTGATAAGAAGCGATGTTCGTCTGATCGACTTTTTGATCATCAAGAAGGATCTCTCCATCGACGATCGGATATAGCCCCGTCATGACGCGCAGTAATGTTGTCTTGCC
>JAIYCE010000008.1 GCA_027488155.1 Hyphomicrobiales bacterium
ACGATGCTCCGCTGCATCAATGGGCTTGAACCTATTCAGGGCGGCGAAATTCTTGTCGACGGCCAGCGCGTTGACGACGCTGGCACCGATCTCAGGCGCTTGCGTCAGAAGGTTGGTATCGTCTTTCAGAGTTTCAATCTATTTCCGCATCTGTCCGTATCGGATAATATCACACTCGCACCGCGTATCGTCAAAAATGAAACGCCCGAAAAAGCGCGTGCCGTCGCACTTGACGTGCTTGGCCGCGTTGGACTTGCTGAAAAGATCGATGCGTTTCCCCATCAGCTCTCTGGTGGTCAGCAGCAACGTGTGGCAATCGCACGTTCGCTTGCCATGCAGCCGCAAGTGATGCTGTTTGATGAGGTGACATCGGCGCTCGATCCTGAATTGACGGGCGAAGTGTTGAAGGTGCTTGAGACAATGGCGCAGGAGGGCATGACGATGATCCTCGTGACGCATGAGATTGGATTTGCGCGCCGTTTCGGCACGCGGGTTGTGTTTATGCATCAGGGTAAAATATGGGAAGAAGGCCCTGCTGCTGAAACGCTCGGACGTCCCATGACGCCTGAGCTCGATACATTCCTCAGTGCCGTGCTGCACTGAGGCAAAAGATCAACAGAGGAGGAGAGCCATGAAGAAAATTTTCGCCGCAGCACTCGCTGCCTTGTCGCTCGGTTTCGTCGCTCCGCAGGCGGCCAAGGCCGATAAGCTGCAAGATATCATTTCGAAAGGAACAATCCGCATCGGTGTCCCGTTGGATGCACCGCCTTTCGGATCGCAGGATGCCAACCGCAACCCAATCGGTTTCGATATTGAGCTTGCCGAAATGGTTGCCAAGCAATTGGGCGTGAAGCTCGAGATGCAGCAGATCACGGGGGCTAACCGCATCCCGTTCCTGCTGACAGACAAAGTCGATGTCGTGATCTCGGTGATGGGCTTGACGCCGGAACGCGCCAAACAGATCCAGTTCACGGCACCTTACGCCAACACCTTCTTGGCCGTTTACGGCGCTAAATCGGCCAAGGTCGATTCACCCGCCACGATGGGCAATCTGAAGATCGCAGCGGCTAAGGGAACTACGCAGGAATTGGCAATCAGCGCTTCGAACCCGAAAGCCAACATCATGCGGACCGAGGACGATGCCACGGCAGCTGCGGCCTATATTACGGGCCAAGCTGATCTTCTCGCAACGAATTCGATCGTTGCGCAAGCGCTCGCCAAGCAGAATCCGAACAAGGAATTTGAGCGCAAATTCGTCATCCGTCGCTCGCCAGCCCATATGGGCGTGCAGATGGACCAGCATAATCTTGTCCGTTGGCTCGATAGCTTCATCTTCTTCAACACGATGAATGGCGAACTCGACCGGCTCCATCGCAAATATCTCGACATGCCGATGGATCCACTGCCAACGCTTTGAAGAAAGCCAATAGAACCGCGCCGTAAGGCGCGGTTCTTTCGTCTGGAAAGGTCCCCTTTATGAGCCGAGCGCCGCGCCCCTCAACCGCATTCAGCAATGTTGATTTTGAGAAATCAGGCAAGCAATCGGGCTTTGTCATGATCCCACATTCGCCGCATGATGATGCATGGGGCGTCACACGCATCCCTATTGGGGTGATCAAGAATGGCTCTGGCCCTACCGTGATCATGGAGGGCGGCAATCATGGCGATGAGTATGAAGGGCCGATCACCATTGCCGAACTGATCCGCGATCTCGATCCGGGGCGGATACAGGGCCGGCTCATTCTGATGCCATCGAACAATGTCCATGCCGCAATGGCAGGACAGCGGACATCCCCTGTCGATGGATTGAATTTCAACCGCACATTCCCGGGCGATCCGCGCGGAACGATCACGCAGCAGATTTCAGCCTATGTCAGCGATTATATCTTCCCGCTTGGCGACGCGTTTCTTGATCTACATTCGGGTGGTTCCTCGCTGGACATCATTCCAAGCGCCATCGTCGAGCCGTCACGCGATCCGGAGCTTCATCGCAAGAATATTGCCGCCGTGCAGGCCTTCGGCGCGCCGATGACGGTCGTCATCGCCAATATGGGCGATCCGCGCACGGCTACGGCCGAGGCTGTGGCGCAAGGGCTCATCACGGTCGGTACGGAAATGGCGGGCGCTGGGGCCGTATCGATCGATGCTTTGAAAATCTGCCGCAAAGGTGTGCGCAATGTCCTCGTGCATCTCGGCGTTCTGCCGCCCGAAGATGCGAGCCCTTCTGAGGGGGATAATACGGTGCTCGAATTGCCGGGCGCAAAAGCCTATGTTTTCGCGGGCAGCGATGGCGTGTTCGAGCCGTTCCACAATAATGGCGAACAAGTGCGTGAAGGCCAACCGGCCGGGCGTATCCATTATCTATGGGATCCTTCGCGTCCACCCGAAACCTTGCATTATCAGTCTGATGGTATTCTGTATGGCCGTAGGCAGCCTGGCCGCGTGAAGCCCGGAAATTGCTGTCTTGTTATTGCCACCCATTATCGCGGAACACTTTGAATGATTACACTTGACGATGTCATTGCTGCGCGCCTTCGCATCAAGGACAAGGTGCGCCATACACCAATGATGCCGGCGTCGCAGATGCGCAATGGACTTGCGCCGCTCGACGTCACGTTGAAAGTCGAATCCCTGCAGGTGACAGGCTCGTTCAAGGCGCGCGGCGCTATGAACAAGGTTCTGACATTGCCGCCTGAGCAAATCGCCAAGGGTCTTGTGACCGCATCCGGCGGCAATCATGGTCTCGCCATGGCGCGCACCGGTTTTGTCGCCGGTGTGAAGACCACGATTTTTCTGCCATCCTCCGTCGTGCCAGACAAGGTCGCAAAGCTGCACGGCTGGAATGCGAATGTCCAAATTGTCGGCTCCGTTTTTGACGAGGCGAATGAAGCGGCGCTCGCTTTTGCACGCGAGACGGGTGCCGCCTATGTGCATCCCTTCTCCGATCCGCTTGTCGTGGCGGGCCAGGGCACGGTCGGTCTCGAGATTCTCGATGATATGCCTGATGTCGATACCGTTCTGATTGCGATTGGCGGCGGTGGTCTCATTACCGGAATGGCGACAGCGATGAAGGCGAAGAAGCCGGGTATCCGCATCATTGGCATCGAGCCTGTTGGATCGCCGACCTTGAAGGCCTCCATGGATGCCGGCCATGTTGTCACGCTCGATGCGGTGACGACGCGTGTCGCGACCATGGCCTGCCGCCGCACGGACGATTTTTTGTTCGCGCAAGTACGCAATAAGATCGACGCGATGGTGCTTGTCTCGGATGCAGAGATGGAAGAGGCGGCCAAAAGCCTCTGGTTCGAATTCGGTCTCGCCACCGATCTTTCGGGGGCGGCCGCGCTTGCTGCTTTGCGCTGCGGGGGCGTCACTTTCCGGCCTGGCGAGAAAATATGCGCATTGGTGTGTGGGGCGGGAACCGACGGCGTTTGACACTCATCGTCTAAAGCCGCCCATAGCCATACTTAATGCCATGCGGCGAGGAGGACGTTGATCGGTGGGCAGCCACACTTGGCTGTGTCTTGCGCGTTTGCGTCTATTCGCCGGGTGAACTGGTCTTACCGGGTCAGCATGACTTGCAAAGCCAGCAGGACTTGCAAAGCCAGCAGGACTTGCAAAGCCAGCAGGACTTGCCAAGCCAGCAGGACTTGCCAAACCAGCAGGACTTGCCGTGTCACGGTTCGGTCCCCACATCTTGAAAAGCCGGAGCGCGACCGTTCCGGCGGGAGGTGAGAGGATGAATTACGCGAAAACAGCCCTGCTGCTGGCTGGCCTGACCGGGCTTTTCATGGCCTTAGGCTTCATGCTGGGCGGACAAAGCGGCATGCTCTTGGCGCTCGTCATTGCGGGTGCGACCAATCTCTTTGCCTATTGGAATTCCGACCGCATGCTGCTCGGCATGTATGGCGCGCAGGAGGTCGACCGGGCCACTGCGCCCGATCTTTACACCATGACTGAGCAACTGGCCGCGCGCGCGGGTCTCCCGATGCCGCGCCTTTACATCATTCACGAGGACCAGCCGAACGCCTTTGCTACCGGGCGCAATCCGGAGAATGCGGCAGTCGCCGTCAATACCGGGCTTCTCAACCTCATGAGCCGCGAGGAAGTCGCCGGCGTCATCGCCCATGAACTCGCCCACATCAAAAACCGCGACACGCTGATCATGACGATCACGGCGACAGTGGCGGGCGCGATTTCGATGATTGCGAATTTCGGTCTCTTTTTCAGCGGCAGCCGCGAGAACAACAATCAGGGTCCCGGCATCATCGCATCGCTTGCTTTGATGATCTTGGCGCCGCTCGCAGCGATGGTCGTGCAGATGATGATTTCACGGACGCGTGAATATGCAGCAGACCGTTTGGCCGGTGAGATTGTAGGCAATCCGCTCTGGCTCGCTTCGGGCCTGCAACGGCTTGAGCAGGGCGTCCACGCCATCCAGAATTCGCGCGCCGAATACAATCCCGCTACGGCCCCGCTCTTCATCATCAATCCGCTCTCGGGCGCACGCATGGACAATCTGTTCTCGACGCACCCCAACACCCAGAACCGCGTTGCCGCACTCGTCGAACAGGCGCAGGCCATGGGTATTCGCGAAGGCGGTTCCAACACCATGCGCAGTGGGGCATCAGCGTCACCCGGCGGCCCATGGGGCGGCGTAGCGCGCGAGGCGAGCTTCTTACCGGACGGTTTTTCGAAACAACGCCGCAAGGGCCCGTGGGGGTAGGGGCGGGAGCGGGTCGTTTAGCGATTTCGTTCTTATGGTTTTCATCAAAACAAAAAGGGCCGCAGATGCGGCCCTTTTGCATTCCCAATGACGCCTTCGCGTCAGGCCATGTTCTGGCCGCCATTGGCAGACAGGGTCGAACCGGTGATGAAGCCTGCATCGTCGCTTGCAAGAAAGACGACGCAGCGGCCGATTTCTTCCGGTGTGCCGAGGCGGCCGACCGGGATCTGCGGCAGAATGCGCGTCTTCAAAACATTCTCGTCGATGGCCATCACCATTTCCGTGCCGATATAGCCGGGGCAGATCGCGTTGACGGTGATGCCCTTGGCGGCACCTTCCTGTGCGAGTGCTTTGACGAAGCCGATATCGCCCGCTTTCGCAGCCGAATAATTGACTTGGCCCATCTGGCCCTTTTGGCCGTTCACTGACGAAATGACGATGATGCGGCCGAAAGAGCGGTCGCGCATGCTTTCCCAAACCGGGCGCGTCATGTTGAACAGTGAGTCGAGATTGGTGCGGATAACGGCGGACCATTGATCCTTCGTCATTTTATGGAACATACCGTCGCGCGTGATGCCGGCATTGTGCACGAGCACGTCGATCGGGCCGAGATCGGCAACAACTTTGGCGATGCCCGCCGTGCAGGCATCGAAGTCGCCGACATCCCATTTGTAAGATTTGATCCCCGTCTCGGCGGTGAACTTTGCCGCCGCCTCATCATTGCCGCCATAATTGGCTGCAACCGTGTAACCGGCCGCTTTGAGTGCTTTCGCGATTGCCGCGCCAATTCCGCGCGTTCCCCCGGTGACGAGAGCCGTTTTAGCCATGGTCATTTCCCCTCTCGCCGGTCATTTGCGACCGGTCATACCTTGATGAACTTCTGAAAGAAAAAAAGCGCCGCGTTGGGGCGGCGCTCTGTTGATTGTTTAGCGTTCGACGCAAAGAGCGATGCCCATGCCGCCGCCGATGCAGAGTGTGGCGAGGCCTTTCTTCGCATCGCGCCGCTTCATTTCATGGAGCAGCGTGACAAGAACGCGCGCGCCCGACGCGCCGATGGGGTGGCCGATGGCGATGGCGCCACCATTCACATTCACCTTGTTGGTGTCCCAACCCATGTCTTTGTTCACAGCGATGGCTTGGGCAGCGAAGGCTTCGTTCGCTTCAATCAGGTCCAGGTCGGACACTTTCCAGCCCGCCTTCTCAAGCGCTTTGCGCGAGGCCGGGATCGGGCCTGAGCCCATGATCGCCGGATCGACGCCTGCCGTCGCCCACGCCTTGATCGTGGCGAGCGGAGTGAGGCCGCGCTTCTTCGCTTCGCCTGCTGTCATCAGCACGACGGCGGCTGCACCATCATTGATGCCGGACGCATTGCCTGCAGTGACCGTACCGTCCTTCGAGAAGGCGGCCTTCAACTTGCCAACGCTGTCGAGTGTGGTGCCGTGGCGGATGTATTCGTCCTGATCGACGACGACATCGCCTTTGCGTGTCGAAATCGTAACGGGCGTGATCTCATCCTTGAACTTACCGGATTTCTGCGCGGCTTCAGCTTTGTTCTGCGAGGCGACTGCGAACGCGTCCTGTTCGTCGCGCGAAATCTGCCATTTCGTGGCGATGTTCTCGGCCGTGTTGCCCATGTGATAGCCGTGGAAGGCATCGAGCAGGCCATCGCGCAGCATGGTGTCGAGCAGTTTCATATCGCCCATCTTCTGGCCGCTGCGCATATAGGAGGCGTGCTGCGAATTCGACATGGATTCCTGCCCGCCAGCGACAATGATCTTGGCGTCGCCATTGGCAATCTGCTGCATGCCGAGCGCCACGGCGCGCAGGCCCGAGCCGCAGAGCTGGTTGAGGTTCCACGCCGTCTTTTCCTGCGGGACGCCCGCCTTCATCGCGGCCTGCCGAGCCGGGTTCTGGCCCTGACCGGCGGTAAGGATTTGGCCGAGGATCACTTCATCGACTTCATCGGCCTTTACGCCTGCTTTTTCGATGGCTGACTTTACGGCAATCGCTCCCAAATCGTGCGCGGGCAACGGGCTTAGGGCTCCGCTGAACGAGCCAACCGGGGTCCGGGTCGCGCTGACAATCACGATATCGTTCTCAGCCATGGTTTTTCTCCCAATTTGCCTGTTGGCCCGGCCTGAATTGGTCCGGACAAATGTCGCATTCAGTTTTCGACGTCGGCTTTCAAAGCGTCAAGGCTCAAGGGGGCCTTTTTCGCCTTAGCCTTTGGTCCGGCATTCGGTCCCGGCCTCCCTTAAAAGGGGTTTTCGCTTCGCACAATTTTGCCTAAAGTCGCAGTCAGCGAGGATCACGCTCGCCAAGAATGAGGACGCTTAAAGCCCATGGCCGAAGAGACAGGCGCGACCCGCAAGCCCATCACCATTAAGAAGTACGCAAACCGGCGCCTCTACCATACCGGAACCAGCACCTATGTGACGCTCGATGATCTGGCTTCCATGGTCAAGGCGGGTGAGGAGTTTGCGGTATCGGATGCCAAGACGGGCGAAGACATCACCCGTTCGGTGCTGACACAGATCATTTTTGAGCAGGAAGGCAAGACGGGGCAGAATCTCCTGCCGGTCGCGTTTCTGCGCCAGCTCATTTCCTATTATGGCGACAGTATGCAGGCGTTGGTGCCAAGCTACCTCGAATATTCGATCCAGACGCTCGCGCAGAACCAGCAGAAATTCCGCGAACAGATGCAATCGACCTTCGGCTCGGATGTCATTCAGGCGATGGAAGATCAGGTGCAGAAGAACATGACGATGTTCCGCGGCGCACTCAAGATGTTCACGCCGTTTGGATTGGCAGCTGGGGCACCCGCTGCTGCCACTGCGCAACAAGACAATACGGATATCGACGCACTCAAGCAGCAGCTCGACGAGATGCAGAAACGTCTCGATAAACTATCCCAAAGCTGAGGCGCGGCGCTTCGGTTTCAGTTGGGGGCGGTATGTTGGCAGCCTTATCTCGGCTGCGCCGAAGAGGCGACCTTGCATGAAATCGACGCCGCATTTTTCCAGAAAGACGGCGGTGGATTCGTCTTCGACCCATTCGGCCACCGTCTTCAATCCGCATTGCTGCGCAAGACCAATCAACGCGCTCACGAATTGACGATCTTCAATCGAATACATCAGATTCTGTATGAAGTTTCCGGCGATCTTGACGGTTTCAATCGGCAAGATGTTTAAATGGCGCAGCGATGTCCGACCCATTCCAAAATCGTCAATGGCAAGCTG